>CAZMLP010000973.1:0-15940 GCA_964566745.1 uncultured Verrucomicrobiota bacterium
ACGCCACCACCAGCGGCAGGAGCATTCCCACGGCCTGCCCGTGCGCGATGCCGAAATGGGCCGTCAGCGGGTTCGCCGCCGAGTGCGCCGCGCCGAGCATGGATTGCTCGATGGCTGTGCCCGCGAGCGCCGCGCCCAGCAGCATGCGGCCGCGCGCGTCCAGGTCGCGCGGGTTCGCCAGCACGCGCGGCAGGCTGGTCACGCAGAGCTTGAATGCCTCGCGCGAATACATCGTGGAGATCGCGTGGCGCCTCGTCGTCACCGCCGTCTCCACCGCGTGCGCCACGGCGTCAATGCCGGCGCAGGTGGTCACGCGCTGCGGCTGCGAGACGGTCAATTCCGGGTCGAGGATCGCGATGCGCGGCGTCACCTTGGTGTCGAGGCACGCCATCTTGAGGTGGGTCTGCTCGTCCGCGATCAACGCGGCGGACTGGCACTCGCTGCCCGTGCCGGCGGTGGTGGGAATCGCGATCAAGGGCAGCATCGCCTGCCTGGCCTTGTTCACGCCCCAATAATCGCTCATCACACCGCCGTTCGTGTAAATGAAATTGCATCCTTTCGCGGTGTCCATGGAACTGCCGCCTCCGAGGCCCACGAGCAAATCCGCCTGGTGCGCCCGCGCGACCTCGACACATTGGGCCACGTCGAGCGTGGTGGGATTCTCGGTGGCCTCGCCGTAAGTCGCCACCCGCAGGCCCGCCTTCTCCAGGATTTGGCGCGCGTGGTCCGCGTGCCCGGCCGCGACGATCCCCCGGTCCGTCACCAGCAGCACCCGGCGTTTCTCCAATTCGGCCGCCAGCTCGCCCAGCCGCGCGAGCGTGCCGTTGCCGAACACCAGGCGGGTGCGCGACTGCTTGTCAAACGGGGCCAACGGGGCCTGGACTATCGGCGCGGTCTCAATCATGGCAATAAATGACTTAATTCCACCGGCAAATGTTCATCCCGGAGGCCGGGCGACCGGGCGGCAACGCCCGCCGGCGCTCCAGTGTAAGCTCTTGCGTACAAGACAGCCAACAGAGGTTTTTGGTTTCCCGGAAATTTGCGGGAAGCCACGCCCGTGGGTGAACCGGTGGAAACCACCCGGCGGCCAGGCGCCCTCAAACCGCGTTTCACCGGCGCCCGAACATGGCGCCAGTGTCGTGAGGCCCGATGGGGGCGGGCCCGGAATTCGTGACCTGTTCAAAGTCTTTTCCCTCTTCTCATGGCTTGATTTACCTTGATCGCATTTGATTCGCTGCTTTCACGAGCCGCCGACAGACCCCGATAGTCCCGTCGATTTCGGATTTCCCACGGCATTTGGTTCCCTCATGGAGTGGCTTTCATTGCCTTGAATTGGGTTGAATCCCCTTGAATTGCGGGGTTTTGGCGTTGAAAGCCGGACCGCAGTCCGGGGCTGGCGCGGCGGGGGTGGCGACTTTCCGAGGCGCACATCGGCGGCCTCGTTCCATGCCTTCTCCTCGATCAAGCGCAAGCCCCGATCGTGCCGCGGACGGCGGTGATCTTCCTCACCGCGCCTTGCGGTGAAACTCTTTTTCACTAACTCCCGATTTTAACAGGCGGGTCAATGATTCCATTGACTGTGTTGACTCTATTGGCCCAGCCCGGGTCGTTTTTCGCGCGCAAGCAATTTGCCTCCAAACGCATCCAAC
This sequence comes from uncultured Verrucomicrobiota bacterium, assembly GCA_964566745.1. GTDB lineage: Bacteria > Verrucomicrobiota > Verrucomicrobiia > Limisphaerales > CAZMLP01 > CAZMLP01. The sequence continues at coordinate 1,650 of CAZMLP010000973.1, forward strand.
TATTTTCACTTTTTGATTAGGATTTATGGCAAGGGAAAAAGAGGTTTCCCCGCTGTTTTCAAGGAGGTGGCCGGGAAAGGGGGATTCAAAGGGAGAATGCGCGCGTCGGCCATTTGTAAGGATTCTTCCCTCCTCGCGACCAACGTCGCATGGCTGACCATTACGACGTGATTATCATCGGGACGGGGGCGGGCGGCGGAACGCTGCTGCACCGGCTCGCACCAAGCGGGAAGCGGATTCTGGTGCTGGAGCGCGGGCCGTTTCTGCCGCGGGAAAAGGACAACTGGAGCTACCAGGGCTCGTTCAAATATTTCTCGCCCGAGGTGATGCTGGACAAGGACGGGGGCGAGATTCGCCCCGGCTTCAGCTACTTCGTCGGCGGGAACACAAAGGTGTACGGCGCGGCGTTGTTCCGGTTGCGCGAGCGCGATTTCGAGGCCTTCCAGCATTGCGACGGAATTTCGCCCGAGTGGCCCGTCAAGTACGGCGATTGGGAGCCGTATTACGCCGAGGCGGAGCGGCTTTACCAGGTTCACGGCAAGGCGGGCGAGGACCCGACGGACCCGTGGCGCGCGGGGGAGTATCCCTATCCAGCGATCAGCCACGAGCCGCGCATCGCGGAGGTGTTTGACGAGCTAAAAGCGCGCGGGTTGCGGCCTTATCCCGCGCCCATGGGCGTGCGGCTCAACGAGGCGGCGCGGCACCTCAGCGCGTGCATTCGCTGCGACACTTGCGACGGTTACGCGTGCCTGGTGGGCGCGAAAGCGGACGCCGAGGTGAGCGCCGTGCGCCCGGTGATGCGCGAGCCGAACGTGACACTGGTCACGGAGGCGAAGGTGGCGCGCCTGCTCACGAGCGCGTCGGGCCGGGAAATCACCGGCGTGGTGGCCGAGGTGAGGGGCGAGACGCGGACGTTTCGCGCGGATGTGGTGGTGGTGGCGTGCGGCGCGGTGAACTCGGCGGCGCTGCTTTTGCGCTCGGCGAACGAGCGGCACCCGCGCGGCCTGGCGAACAACGGGTCCGGCCTCGTCGGCCGGAACCTGATGAAGCATGTGCTCGGCTCGCTCATCGCGGTGACGACGGCGCGGGACAATCTTTCGAAGTTTCAAAAAACCATCGCGATCAACGATTTTTACTGGGGCGAGCCGGGCTATCCGTTCCCGATGGGAAACGTCCAGCTCATGGGCAAAACGCCGCCGGAGGGTTTTGCGGGAGACGCCGCGCGCTACGCGCCGTTCACGCCGGAGGAGGTGGCGCGCGGCTCGGTGGATTGGTGGCTGACGACGGAGGATTTGCCCGAGGCGCGCAACCAAGTGCGCGTAAGCGGTGACAAGATCGTGATCGATTACACGGAGAACAATGCCGGGCCTTTTGCGCGGCTGAACGAGCGGTGGAAGGGAATCCTGCAAGAGATCGACACGGCAGGCGATCCACGCGCCCGGACCGGTTACTTCAGCACGAAGATGCCGATGCACAGCCTGGGGCACCAAACCGGCACCTGCAAATTCGGCGAGGACCGGGCGACCTCCGTGCTCGACCTGAATTGCCGCGCGCACGACGTGGACAACCTTTACGTGGTGGACGGCAGCTTCTTCGTCTCCAGCGGCGCGGTGAACCCGACGCTGACGATCATCGCGAACGCGTTGCGTGTGGGGGATCATTTGCTGGACCGCCTGGGCGCGCGCGTGCCGGAGACCGCCAGCCTCCCGGTGGCGGGGCGCGTTGGCGCGCGGTTGGATGTGCCCGAGCGGGCGATGGTGTGAAAGGCTCGCGATTTCCCGTAAGGAACAAGCGGGTTTCCCGACAAGATGGCATGAACACTTATTTTACCGACCACCGGCTGGCGCGCAATCTGGCCATTTTGGCCGCCGCGGCGATAGCGGTCGCGCTCCGCGCGGATATTACTCCACCGGTGGTGGTGAGCGCCGTTGCCGCCGAGAGCGGAATCAAGCTCTCCTGGACCGGCGGACGGCCGAACTACCAGGTGCAGATCCGCGGGAGGCTTGACCAGGATTGGTTGAATTTGGACACGCCCACGGCGACCAACACGGTGACTTTGCCGATCACCGCCGGGCAGGCTTACTTCCGCGTCGTTTCCGATTTCACGGCGCAATACCGGGTGGATTTCCACGCGACGTGGAGCCAGGCCACGCTGCCCACGAACTGGCCCGCCGGGGCGCATTTCTCCGGCCTGGTGGGCGGCGTTCACAACGCGGAGGTCCATTTTTGGCGTGATGGCGAGACCGCGAGCGAGGGCATCCGCTTGATGGCGGAGCGGGGGCAGAAGGCGACGCTGCTGAACGAGATCGCGCCCGCCATCGCCAATGGCACGGCGATTTTTCAACTCTCGGGCGACGGCGTCGGCTCGAGTCCCGGAACGGCGAGCCTCGTCTTTCCGCAGGCGATGCGGCGGGATTATCCGCTGGTCACGCTGGTCTCGATGATCGCGCCCAGCCCGGACTGGTTTGTGGGCGTGGACAGCCTGAGCCTGATCGAGGACGGGCAATGGGTCGCGAGCAAGGAAGTCACTCTTTACGGGCGCGATGCCGGCACCGACAGCGGCATAACCTTCACGTCGCCCGATCAAGTGACCGCGCCGCGCGGAGTGGTGGAGCCGTTTACGGGATTTCCGGCGCTGCAAGATGGCGTGATTGTGCCGTTTGGGACCTTTACTTTCACACGAGTGGATTGAGACGCGCCCATGGAACAAGCGCCCAGCCGGAACGATGCATTTGAGTTAGGTTTTCCGAGAGTAAAGTATTGGGAAAATCACGGTAGGGACGCGTCCATGGGCGAAGCGGGGTCACGCCTGTGGCGAGGCCAAACCCCACTGCATGGCTCCGGCTCAGAGCGCGTCCGCCGGAAGTCGCATGAAGAACAGGTCCGAAATTCTGCGCGCTCCCAGGCTCTCGTAAAACGCCGTGGCGAGGCCGTTCGCGTGATAGACGGACCAAACCAGCTCCCGGGCGCTGGCGTCGCGCGCCACACCCGCCGCCCCCTGCATGAGCGCCTGACCAGCCCCTTTGCGTCGCGCGTCGGAAGCCACATAAAGGTCCACGATGTGCAAGTTGCGGAAGGCGCCGTCCGAGTCGTAGCCAAAGTGGTGGAGCAGATAGCCAACGACGCGGCCTTGATCCTCCGCCACCAGGCCCTCGAACGCGGGTTGTGGACCAAACCCGTCACGCAAAAATGTTTCGGCGGTCAGGTTGAGCTCGGATTGGTCGCCCAGTTCGCGGAGATAACCGGCAAACTCCCGGGCCAGAATGCCAATGGCGGGCGCGTCGGACGCGAGCGCTTTGCGAACGATGAATGACATGGTTTGTCCCTTTGGTCGATGGCGCTGGCATATCCTTACAGCCAATTCGCGCTCCGGCGGGTCAGGGCGGTGAAAGACTGTAAGGTTTTTCCGTCTGAGCCGACCAACGGCGCGTGACACTCAAACCATGATCGCGGGAACATTTCTGATTTTGACGGGGGTGTATCTCGCCTGCGGCCTGGCGTTCGCCGTCCCGTTTTCCTTGGTCGGCGCCAGGAGGATCGATCCACACGCGGCGCACGGAAGTTGGGGATTCCGCCTGCTGATTATACCGGGCGCGATGGCTCTATGGCCGTTGCTTTTGCGCCGCTGGGCATCCGGCCGGCGTCAACCGCCGGAGGAAAACAACGCGCACCGTCGCGCGGCGCGGGGAAATTCCAACGCTCTATGATCCTCGCGCTTCGCCAGCGACACCGCCGCGTCTTTGCCGCGCTGGGAATTTTTCTGCCCGTGGCCATCGCGGTCAGCGTGGCCATACGCAAACCGGTTCCTGTGGCGGCCTCGCTTCCCAAAGGGCTGGCGGGCAGCGCGGAGCGGACTGGCGTGACTGTGTGGGAGCGCGCCGACCTTTTTCCAAAAGTGCCGGTGCGTGTCCGGCTGTCGCGAGAAGACGCAAAGGGCGAATTGGCCGTGGATTTCCGGGCCGGGAAGGATTTTGTGAAACCCGACCTGCTCGTTTATTGGAGCGCGCAAAAAGGGGCGGCATCGGACTCGCTACCGGCCGACGCGCGGTTGCTGGGGACGTTCAGTGGAGGCGGGTTGAAACTACCCGCTGGCACAGCCCTCACGGACGGCTCGTTGGTTTTGTACAGCCTGGCCAATCAAGAGGTGGTGGATGTGTCCGGGCCGGTGAGGCTCAACCTTTCAACCAAATAAGAACCATGGGAGTCGCTTACGTCGCCGTTCAGTGGAACCGGCAGAAGAAATACTACGACGCAGTGCTGGTCGCGGGGGTGGCAGCGTATCTCGGTGCGTTCGGCGCGTTGACCAAGGCGCTGTTCCCGCTCGTCACGGACGAGATTCTCCTGATGCGGGCGTTTGGCACCGCCGCGTTCCTCCTGCTGCATGTGATTCTGTGCATCGGCCCGTTGTGCCGCCTCAATCCAAGGTTCCTGCCGCTGCTTTACAATCGCCGCCACGCCGGTGTGACCATGTTCCTGCTGGGGTTGGTCCACGCGGTGCTCGTGGTCGCGACCTATCATGCGGGCGGCGACACCAATCCGGTGTTGAGTGTCTTTGTTTCCGGGTCGGTCTCCGGCGTGCCGTTCCAGCCGTTCGGATTCTTCGCGCTGATCATCCTCTTTCTCATGGCGGCGACGAGCCACGACTTTTGGCTGGCCAACCTGAGCGCCCCCGTTTGGAAGACGTTGCACATGCTGGTTTATGTGGCTTACGCGCTCCTGGTGCTGCATGTGACCTTTGGTGTGCTGCAAGGCGAGGGCAGCCCGGTTTATGTGGTGTTCACAGCGGCGGGATTGGCAGCGGTGGTCGGACTGCATCTCGCGGCGGCGAAGCAAGAGCGCGCGGTGGACATAACGGCCTTCAAAAATCAAGCGGATGGGAAGGCCGCGCCGGACGACGGGTTCGTGGACGCGTGCGCAGTGGCGGACATTCCGGAGAACCGCGCGCGGATTGTGTGTCTCTCCGCGGAGCGGGTGGCAATTTTTAGATACGAGGGCAAAATCTCCGCGGTCTCGAATGTCTGCCAGCACCAGAACGGGCCGCTAGGGGAGGGAAAGATCGTTTCGGGATGCATCACCTGCCCCTGGCACGGTTACCAATACGAGCCGGAGTCGGGCGCGTCGCCGGCGCCGTTCGTGGAAAAAGTGCCCACCTTTCGTACACGGGTGAAACGCGGGCGCGTCCTGGTTCATCCGCGACCAAATCCAGCGGGGACCCGGGCCGAGCCGGCCCTGATCGCATGAAGGACGAGTTTTATATTGGTTGGGAGGAAAAGGCGCCGCCGGGTATCCGGCGGACGACTCGCCGGGCGGTTGCGCTGGTGCTGGCCGTGGCATTGTTGGCGCCGCTGGCGCTCGCGGTGTCCCAGCGTTTGATCGGCAAGGGCATGTTCGAATGGGGCAATGTCAAAACCTTCTCCGGGGTGTTGCGCGCGTCGCCCTATCCGCACTTGCTGGTGGCGCGACCGGGCAAAGCCGCGGACGCGAGCCAATCCGCGTATTATTTGGTCGCCCCGTGGAAATTTGGATTGAACCCCGAGAAACTTGCCGCGTGGGACGGAAAACCGGTCAAGCTCAAGGGAGCGCTCATTTATCGCGACAATCAGACGATGATCGAGACACGGGCGGATTGGATTCAAGACGGGAAGGAGATTCCCGCGAGTTTGACTCCGTCCCCCGTCCAACTGGGCAAGCAAACGTTGCGAGGTGAAATCGTGGACAGCAAGTGCTTCCTGGGCGTCATGAATCCCGGTCAACTCGCGCCGCATCGCGGCTGCGCGATCCGCTGCATCAGCGGCGGGGTGTCGCCCATCCTCGTGGTGCGACCGGAGCGCGGCGCGGCGATTTGCCTGCTGCTGGTTTCCGCCGGGGGCAAGCCGGTGAATCGTGAAGTGCTGGACTTGGTGGCCGAGCCGGTGGAGGTCACCGGCGAGGTGGAGCGGCAAGGCGAATTGCTGGTCATGCGCGCCGATCCGGCGACCTATCGACGCGTAAGGTGAGGCCTCGATTCGCGACTAACTCGCGAATGAGAATTCGAAATTTCCTTGGCCGATTCCTGCCCTGGTTTCTGGTTTCAGCGAGGCGAGTAGTTACCAGGCTTGCCGTCGCAAGCAGCCGCCTCACGCGCTCTCGCCGGGCGGGATTCGGAAGGCGAACCAGCGCCCAGCCACTCTTTCAAACCACGCTCTGCACGCTGGCGATTGTACTCGCCTGGCCGGCGGTAGCGGGAGTGATCGAGGTCGGCCCCATCGGCCTCACGGTGAACGACCTCGGGCGGGAGTTGGGTTTTTACACGAACACGCTGCCCTTCGAGCTGGTATCCACCGTTGAATCGGGCGGACGCGAGCAGGACGCGCTGCTGGGGCTAAAAAACACCCGGTTGCGAGTGGCGACGCTGCGGCTCGGCGAGGAGCGAATCACGCTCACGGAGCATTTGGGCGGCAAAGGCCGGCCCATTCCGCCGGACTCGCGCAGCCTGGACCATTGGTTCCAGCACATCGCGATTGTGGTGAGCGACATGGACCGGGCCTACGCGCAACTGCTCGCGCGCAAAGTGACCCATGTCTCGACGGCCCCGCAAACCCTTCCCGATTGGAACCGGGAGGCGGGCGGAATCAAAGCGTTCTATTTTCGCGACCCGGAGGATCATGTGTTGGAAATCATCTGGTTCCCGCCGGGCAAGGGTAATCCCAAGTGGCAACAGCCGGACGGGCGCTTGTTTCTGGGCATTGACCACACGGCCATCGTGGTGGGCGACACGGACAAGAGCCTGGCTTTCTATCGCGATGCGCTGGGGATGCGCGTGGTCGGCGGCGCCCACAACCACGGAACCGAGCAGGAGCATCTGAACCAGGTGTTTGGGGCGCGGTTGCGCATCACGGCGCTGCGGGCGGAGCGGGGACCGGGGATTGAGTTTCTCGAATATATCGCGCCACCGGGAGGTCGCGCCTTGCCCCTCGACGCCAAGGCAAACGATCTCATCTTTTGGAGCACACACCTCGTTGTCGATGACTTGACAAAGCTCGCCGGCGAACTGCGGGGGAAGGGCGTGAAGCGCGTTTCGCGCGGCGACCCCAACCCCGGCGCGCAAATCGTGCGCGACCCGGATGGCCACGCGCTGGAACTGGACGCGATCCGCTGGCCGGTGTCGCGCAATTGACAGGTCGGCGAGGCCGTCACCCGCGGCGATGAAAGGAATCTTTGGCATCCACGACACACTCCGTGGCTCGCCACCGCGGGCCGCAATCAACCACTGAAACCGAATATGAAAAAAACAATAGTAAACCTGATTCTCCTCTGCGGCCTGGTCGCGGCAACCCGAGCGGCCGACATGGCGGGAAAGCAGCTCGTGCTGAAAAACAAGGAAGGGCTGGCGTTGCAAGGCTACGACCTGGTCGCCTATTTCACCGATGGCAAGCCGGTGAAGGGCGTCGCAAAAATCAGCTCCGGGCACGAGGGCGCGAAGTATCTTTTTGCGAGCGCGGCGCACAAGGCTTTGTTTGACGCGGACCCCGCCAAATACTCGCCGGCCTACGGCGGCTATTGCGGTTACGCGGCAAGCATTGACCGGTTGTCGCCCGTGAGCCCGGAGTGGTTTCAAATCGAGGACGGCAAGCTCATCTTGCAGCACAACAAGAAGGCGTTTGACCTTTTCAACAAGGAGTTGAGGGCGAATGTGGCGAAGGCCGACGAGAACTGGCCGGGACTCGTGGCGCGAAACGGGGTGCTGGGCGGCAAAACCCTCGTCTTCACCGACAAGAAAGGAGTCGCCCTCGGCGGCTACGATCCGGTGAGCTACTTCACGGAGGGCAAACCGGCCCTCGGCGACCGGAAGATTGAGGCGACCTTTGACGGCGCGTTGTATCACTTCGTGTCGCAGGAACACCGCGCGACCTTCGAAAAAGCCCCGACGAAATACGCCCCGGCCTACGGCGGGTTTTGCGGTTACGCGGCGAGTGTGGGCAAGGTGCGCCCGGCGAACCCGCTCATTTGGTCCATCGTGGATGGCCAGCTAATTGTGCAACACACCAAGGGGGCCGACGATCTCTGGCGGCAGGACGTGGCCGGGAACAAGGTGAAGGCGGACAAATATTGGCCCCTGCTCGTCGAGGCCAAGGCCGGAAAGAAAGACCCGGTGGACTCGCTGCTGGGAAGGTCTGTCCTCAATTTGAGCGCTCTCAAGTAAGTCAAATCCAACCCCGAGACAAAACACTCCCCACACACGCTTATGAAAGTTAAATTGGCCCTCCTTTCCATCCTCACCGCCGCGTCGCTTGTCCTCGCCGACGAGCACACCGACTCCGGGCACGTCGCGGCAAAACACACATTGACGCTGGAAGGCGCGAAACAAGCGGGCGAGGCGGCCGCGAGGTGGGCCCGGGAAAACGGCGCAAGCCCGTCCATTGCGGTCGTTGATGACGGCGGGCACCTGCTCTATTTCGTCCGGCCGGAAAGCAGCTTTGCGGCCGGGGCGGGCGTCTCCATCGGCAAGGCCCGGACGGCGGCGATTTTCAAGAAGCCGACCCGCGACTTCGAGGAATCGATCAACAAGGGGCGCTTTACCATGACCGCCCTGCCGGATTTCACCCCCTTGCAGGGCGGGGTGCCAATTGTTCACGAGGGCCACGTCATCGGGGCAATCGGGGTCAGCGGCGCGAAGAGCGCGGCGCAAGACGACGAGGTGGCCAAGGCTGGCGCGGCGGTATTCGAGGTGAAGCTGGCGAAATGACGGTGGCCAGGACTGTCATATTGTTGAGCGGAACGAGCCGGGGGCCAAAAGCCGCCGGATCGTTCCCGCCTTTTTCGGGTTTGATCGGATCCGGGGAAGGTGCTAGCAGGATGACGCGCAGATCGTGCTGATGAAACCAGGTCCCCCCAGCCACCAAGCCACACCTGCGGGAGCAGCACGCCCGGGTTCAGGGGAAATTGGCACGCGAGTGATCGAGGAAAGCCCGGATTGCATCAAATTGCTGGATCTCGACGGGCGCTTGCTCGCGATGAACGCGGGCGGAATGAAGGCGCTGGAGATATGTGATCTTCAGCCGGTCCTCCACTCGTCCTGGATTGAGTTCTGGCAAGGGGAGGACCGCGAGGCGGCCCGGGCGGCGGTCGGCACGGCGCGGGACGGAGGGATCGGCCGGTTCACCGGCTTCTTTCCCACCGCGCAAACCAGGACTCCCAAGTGGTGGGACGTGGTGGTCAGCCCGATCCTCAACACCGAAGGGCGGCCGGAAAAGCTGGTGGCGTCCTCGCGCGACGTGACCAGTTGGAGACGCTCCGAGAACCTGCTCAATGCCATCGTGCAGGGGACCTCCACCGTCACCGGCGCCGAGTTCTTCCGGTCGCTGGTCAAGCACATCGCCCAGGGATTGGGGGTGCGCTGGGCCTTTATCGCGGAATGCCTGCCCAACTCGCGCGCCAAGTCGCTGGCCTATTGGAACACGCAAGCCCTCGCCGCGGATTTTGAGTACGATTTGCGCGGCACACCTTGCCTGGTGGTGACGGAGGGGCGGGTCTGCCATGTGCCCGAGCGGCTGCCCGAGCTGTTTCCCGGGGACCGGGGAATGATTAAGATGGGCACGGTGAGTTACCTCGGCGTGCCAGTGCGGGACTCCCGGCGTCGCGTGATCGGCCATCTCGTCACATTTGACGACAAACCGATGCCGTCCGACGAGCTGGCGCTCTCCGTGCTCGAGATTTTTGCCAGCCGCGCGGGGGTGGAGATGGAGCGGACGCGCGCCTACGACACGTTGCAACGACGGAACCAGGAGACCGAGGAGCGTTACCGGGATTTGTTCGAGGAGGCTCCCATCGCCTACGTCAACGAGGGGCTGGACTCCAAGTTCATTCGCGCCAACCGGACCGCGATGAAAATTCTCGGCATCAAGCCGGAGGAGGTGCCGACCACGTACGGGAAGTCCTTCGCGCCTGACACGCCGGACGCGCAACGCCGTATGCGCGAGGCATTTGAATCGATTGGCAAGGGCATTGACACCAGCGGCGTCGTGCTCGAATTGCGCCGCAAGGACAACGGCAAGGAGTTGTGGATCCAATGGTGGTCACGGCCCGATCCCGGAGGCACTTACACGCGCACCATGTTCGTGGACATCACGGACCGCGTGTTGATGGAGCGGGAAAAGGCGCGGCTCGAGGCGCAGAACACTTATTTGCAGGAGGAGATCCGCACGGAGCACAACTTCGATGAGATCGTCGGCAACAGTCCCGCCCTGCTGGGCGTGCTCCGGCGGGTGGACCAGGTCGCCGCCACGGACTCCACGGTGTTGCTGCTGGGCGAGACCGGCACCGGCAAGGAGCTGATTGCGCGGGCCATCCACGACCGCGGTGCGCGCGGCGCGCGCGCGCTGGTGAAAGTGAACTGCGGCGCGATTAGCGCCGGGCTGGTGGAGAGCGAGCTGTTCGGGCATGTGAAAGGGGCTTTCACCGGCGCGATCACAAATCGAGACGGCCGGTTCAAGCTGGCGGATGGCGGCACAATCTTTCTGGATGAAGTGGGGGAATTGCCGCTGGACACGCAAGTGAAGTTGCTGCGGGTGTTGCAGGAGCAGGAGTTCGAGCCGATTGGCAGCAGCCGGACGATCAAAGTGGACGTGCGGGTAATCGCCGCCACGAACCGTGACCTGGAGGAAATGGTGCGGGAGGGAAAGTTCCGCGCCGATTTGTATTACCGGCTCAATGTGGTGCCCTTGCGGGTGCCGGCTTTGCGCGAGCGGGCCAGCGACATTCCCTTGCTGGTCATGTTTTTCACCCAGCGCTTTGCCAAGAAGATGGGAAAGCAGATCACCCAGATCAACGACGACACGATGCGGCGGCTGAAGGGCTACACCTGGCCGGGAAACATTCGCGAATTGCAGAATGTCATCGAGCGGGCGGTGATTCTCTCCCCCGGCAAAATGCTGGAAATGGCCGAGGAACTGCGCGCTCCGGCCGCGGCGCCGCCCGCCAAGAGAGGAATGGAGCCGGGGGCCGGGGCCGCACCCGAAAACCCGGCGACGATCCATATCTTCGCCGCGCCGGACAAGCCTCCTGTGGCCGGCGCCGGCGCGGGCGGCTCGCTGGATGACGTGGAGCGGCGGCACATCGAGGCGGTTCTGAGCCAGACGAATTGGATGATTGAGGGGGAGGCGGGCGCGGCCCGGATCCTGGACTTGAAGCCAAGCACGCTGCGCAGCCGCATGCAAAAGCTCGGGATCAAGCGTCCGGTGAGATGACTCGCGGCGCCTTTAGTTGCTCGATGACAAAGGGCGAGGCTCCCACGATCTGGCATCCTTGGGCGCGGAGAGTTTGCAGAAGGCGCACGCCCTCCTCATCCAAAAAGGTCACGTTGGCGAGATCAAGAAACAGACTGTGGCCTTTGCCCAGCACCGGCTCGCAAAGCCGCCTCAATTCCCCCACCCAGGGGCCCGCAACCCGGCCCTCCAATTGCAGTGTCACCCGGTGATCGACGGCCGGGCCATTGGTAATTCTTAACACAGCGTGATTTAGTTGGCGTTGGGGGCGGATTCGCCGATGACCGGTTCGGCCCGCCACCAGACATCCAGCTCCGCGCGGAGCTGTTTGCGCGCGCGGTGCAACATCACCCAAAGATTGCTCTCGGAAATGTTTAGCCGGCCGCACACCTCGTGATTCGGGCGCTCCTCGATGGAGTAAAGCTGGAAGACCTCGGCGACCCGGGGCGGGAGCTTGCCCAGCGCCCGCTCCAGGTGCTCGCGAAACTCGGCAAGCTCCAGCCGCCGGCCGGGAGCCGCGGACTCGCCTGCCACCTGGTGAATCCAGAGCATGGCGTTCTCCAGCGCGTCCTCGTCCTCGCGCGCCGCGGGGATCTCGGCCCGGACGGCGCGCTCCCGGCAGGTTTTGCGGAGGTAATCGTAAATTTTGTGGCGCAGGATGCCCACCAGCCAGGTGCGCTCGGAGCTTTGGCCGGAGAAATTATCCCAGGATTTGATCGCCGCAAGAAAGGTCTCTTGCACGAGGTCCTCGGCCACGCCCGTGTCACGGACTTGGCCGGCGGCAAAATTAAACAGGTAGTCGCCGTGCGCCTCCACCCAGTTGGTCGCGGCGGCGTTCGTGGCATCGGACAAAGTTTGGTTCATACGCGAACGGAGCTATCGCAACCGGTGTGCCACGACATTTTTGGGGATCGTGGAATGTCACAAAGATCAATGAACACAAGGGTTTCTAAGCCGGGCGCCCAAGGCGGCGAACGAAGGGAGGTCTCGTGGCCACGAGATTTCGCGGGTGGCCACGAAATGTCGCGGGCACGTTTCGCCGCGAGAACGGGCCCTGAGGTGGTGTAAGGAATTCCCGGATGGCTCGACGAAAGGGCGTTCAATTCAAACCCGTCACCGGGTTCCAAACCATGAATCAATCGTCCCTTTCAACTATTGCTTTGGCCCCATCGGCCTGCCAACCGGCGGCTTTCCGCGCAAAATCGCTACGAACCGGGTTAAAGTTCCTGTTCGCCTTCGTGCAAGCGCTCCACTTTGGCTCCATCGCGCGGGCCGACCACGCGCCTCGCGCGGTCCTCCCGGACGCCGTGGTGGATCTCCGCACAGTGGCCGGCGCCGCGCGAGCGGCCGCGAAATGGCGTTACAGTGACACGGCCATCCAGGAAATTGCCCATCGGGACGTCGGGCCGGACCTGAAGGCCAGCGGAGCCGCGAACCGCGCCTTTGATTTCGCCCCGGACGCGCGCGCGGCCGATTTTGACGACTCGGCCTGGGAGGTGATTCCCGCCGACTCGCTGGAAAAGCGCCGCGGCCACGGTCGCCTCTCGTTCAACTGGTACCGGCTGAACATCACCATTCCTGAAAAAATCGCGGAACTCGACACACGGGGCGCGACGGTCGTGTTCGAGGTGGTGGTGGACGACTACGCGGAGGTCTGGGTGGACGGCAAACTGCCTTATGTGCTTGGGCAGAACGGCGCCGCCGTGGCGGCGGGCTGGAACGCCGCCAACCGCGTGGTGCTCACCCGGGACGCGCAACCCGGACAAAAGATTCAGATCGCCGTCTTTGGCATCAACGGGCCGGTCTCGACCCACCCGGACACCTACATTTGGGTGCGCGGCGCGACGCTTGATTTCTATCGCCCCGGACGGTTGGGCAAGGCCCGGGAGGCCAGGCTGGAGGTCGAACGGAAGGACCCTGCGCTGGACACGATCCTGCCGGCGCGTCCCCGTTTGGAAAAACTGGCGGATGGTTTCGCCTTCACCGAGGGCCCGGTGTGGATTGACGGCGGCAACGGGGTGCTCGGGCCGGACGCGGCGGAGGGGGCGCTGCTTTTCAGTGATCCCAACAACAACACGATTTACCGCTGCACGCCCGACGGTGAGGTGTCGGTTTACATGACCAAGTCCGGATACACCGGCGAGGACATCGCGGAATATCACCAGCCGGGCTCCAATGGACTAACGATTGATGCTCAGGGACGGCTCACAATCTGCCAGCACGGCAACCGGCGGGTGGTTCGTGTGGAAAAGAACGGCCTGACCACGGTGCTGGCGGACCGGTTCGAGGGCAGGCGCCTCAACTCGCCCAACGACTTGGTTTACCGGCGGGACGGCGCGTTGTTCTTCACCGACCCGCCATTTGGCCTGCCCAAGTTTGGCGAGGATTCGCGCCGCGAGTTGCCACACAACGGGGTTTATTCGGTGAAGGAGGGCAAAATCCAACTCGTCAGCAAGGGCTTTGACGGCCCGAACGGCTTGGCCTTCTCGCCCGACGAAAAGTTTCTGTATGTCGGCAATTGGGACACCAAAAAGGCGTTGGTGAACCGTTACCCGGTGAACGCCGACGCCACGCTGGGCAAGGCCGAGTTGTTCTACGACCTCACGACTGCGGGCGCGGAGGACGCGATCGATGGCATCAAGGTGGATCAAAGGGGAAATGTTTACGTAAGCGGGCCGGGCGGGCTTTGGATATTTTCGGCGGCGGGCAAGCACCTTGGGACGCTGCATGGCCCGGAGCATCCGCATAACATGGCGTGGGGCGACGCCGACCGGCAGGCACTTTACCTCACCGCGCAGACGGGCATTTATCGCATCCGCTTGGGCAACCCGGGCGCCGTGGCGTTTGCCGGCAAATAGATGTAAGGACGCAAAGATCACCCGCGACGAAATCCCATGCAAAAGCCCTCCCCGTCTCTCAACCAACCGCCCAAGACTGGCATCAAGGCGTATTCTCACCACCGCCTCGCCACGCTTGAAGCCGGCCCCCGAAAGTCGCCGCGCGCACGCGCCGAGCCTGCCTTGCGACGGGAGTTTGAAAATCACCCGT
>CAZMLP010000974.1:0-1820 GCA_964566745.1 uncultured Verrucomicrobiota bacterium
GGCGCTGGTCGCGGCTGGTGGAGGGGCCAAACCGCCATCGTTGCCTCCCGGAGCGCATCAGATTCACGAGTACCTTTATTTGGTGTGGGTGTTGGGCGCTCGGCCTGAACCGCTGCCGCCGCACATTTGCGTCACACCGGAGGAGATTGCGGCCGCGCGGCAGAAGTTTGGATTGAGCGGGCGCGCGGACGGAAAATCCGACTGGATCGGCCTCAATCCCGGCGCCGAGTATGGCCCTGCCAAGCGCTGGCCGGTGGAGAATTTTGCGGGCGCGGCGATTGAGTTGGCGCGTCAGACGGGCTGCCGTTTGGCGATTTTCGGCGGGCCGGGTGACGCTGAGCTGACAAAAGGACTGGAGGAACGGATTCGCGCCGGTGCGAAGGAGGCAGGGACTAATCCAGAAACGACAAGTCTCGCGGGCAAAACCTCGTTGCGAGAATTATGCGCGACGCTGGCTTGCTGCCGACTGGTGGTGACGAACGACACCGGTCCGATGCATCTCGCGGCGGCGGTGGGGACCCCGGTGGTGGTTCCCTACGGCAGCACCGCGCCGGACCTGACGGCGCCCGGCCTGCCTGGTGATCCACGTCATCAATTGTTACGCTCCACCGCGCCGTGCGCGCCCTGTTTTCTGCGGGAGTGCCCGATTGATTTTCGCTGTCTGCGCGGTATCGCGGTTGGGCAAGTCGTGGAGGCGGCGTTACGGGTGTGGAAGAAGAGAGAATAACCGGCACCGGGAAGGGAAGGCGAGAGATGTCTAATTAGTGACGCCATCGCTGGTTTTTGAAGGCAGATTTTTCTCTGCTGGCGCGATGCTTCGAAGCGCGAAATTTGCCGCCCCATGCAACCAGATGCTTTGCTGGTCCTTAAGGACCGCTTGCAAAACGGGGATGGCGTTACTGGCGTCCGCCCCGTAGGCGCCGATTAAATCAATGGCAATATGGCGTGTTCCCCGGTCCCGCGCCGAATCGGCTGCCTGTTTGAGCAGAAGAGGCAGCACGAAAGAGGGATCGGCCTTCAAACCGCCCAATGTCTGCACGGCGAGGATTGCGACGTTTTTATTGCTGTCCGCCAACATCAGCTTGATGGCCGGAATCGCCGCTCGCGCGGGCGTTCCGATGGAGCCCAAAACCGAAAGGACATTCCCCCGCACCCTCCATTCCGGATGAGCGAGCAAAGCAACCAAATCCGGCACGGCGGGAGCGGCATTGGTCCCCAAGGTGGCGAATCCCTTGAGCGCCAAGATATGATGGTAACCCGCTTCTCTAATACGATGCTGATCCGCCCAAGCTCGTGGCAATGACCGGATGATCCTTGCCTTGAGCGGAGAATCGGTTTTCGAGACGAGTCGAAGCAAGGTTGGCAGTCCATTGGTTCCGATCTTCCGAATGGCTCCCTCCGATTTGTTGGCGAGGCTCGCATCATACAAACCCGGGTCAATTGACTCGCGCAACCACTCGCTGAAAGGCTTTCCCTCAAAACTTGATTCGCGCTCGATCGTTGATCGCCATGCGAGCGCGCCCAGCAGCGCGAGGACAAAAAGAGTTGCGATTAATCGGAGCCAGTTTTTGCGCACAACGTATGGACAAAACAAACGGGCCGAAGTTGTGGTCGCCAGGAATGGCCGCCGCGAAAACCGTCACGGCTTCTCTGCCAGGAGTTTTTCCGCAGCCTCGGTAAAATCCTCGCGAGCAAACGTCTCGCGCAGCACGCCTTGGCGGTCCACCAGCCAGAGCATGGGCACGTTATTGATGTCAAAGCGGAGCCCGAAATGGTTTTCCCAACCTTTGGCGTCACAATATTGCGGCCACGGAAGTTCT
>CAZMLP010000975.1:0-8755 GCA_964566745.1 uncultured Verrucomicrobiota bacterium
GGACGCCCGTCGCCGTTCAGATCAAGGAACGAGCCACTGTAGGCGCGGCGATGACGCCTGGCCGCGAGCCCGGCGGCAACCGTCCCGTCCGTGAAGTTTCCCTGGCCGTCGTTCACGAGCAGATACGAGGGATGGCCGTCGTTCGCGTCATCCCACGGGGACGGCATGCTGCCGCGCTCGTAGGGCAGCCGGTATTGGCCAAGCCAAACGTCGAGATCCCCGTCGCCATCGATGTCGCCGCAGGTGAGGAATTGGGCGTATTTGAGGCGCGGCTCCGCGCGCCAGACAAGCCGGCCGGGCGCGTCAATCGTTCCCGTGGCGGAGCCGGGAAAGAGATACAATCCCTCGAACCGCGCGCACAAAAAATCGGCGTGGCCGTCGCCGTCGAAGTCCGCGATCATGCCGGTGAAGATCGGGCCAGGCGGCCGGGCCAGGAGCGGGCGGGACTCGAAACGATCCCACGCGCGTCGTTGCAGCACCACATTGCGAGCGGCGAGAACGATCTCCGAGGCTCCATCGCCATCGAGGTCATAGAGGATCAGCGGGTCGATGAAGTGAGATTTTTCGGGTGGCTGGAACTCCTGGTCGAAAGCAAGTTGCAGGAAAGGCTCGCCCTTGCGCGAAGTCAGCCGCAACCGGCTGGCATCCAATCCACGCACCGACGGGCCATCACCCCATTCCACCAGCAAGTCACCTTCGAGCATCGCGCGCTCGTTTTGCGTTGTGTTGAGCAGGTGCGCGGACAGCCAGTAACGGCTTTGTCGTGGCTGCCCGGCGGCATCAAGCTGGATGCCGTTGTGTCGCAGCTCGGCCTGCTCCAGCCGCCAGCCCGCCTCGCTCGCCGCCTGGAGAAACGCCCGCCACTTGGCGGCATCCAGGCGCTCGCCCGCGCCGCGCGACTCGCGCCACGTCATGCCGTGCGGGAGGGGCTGCGGTTCATCCAGATTCGGAAAAATCCATTCACGACCGGGGAAACTGGCCAGTGGCTCGAACTTGTTGGACGAGGCATTCACCGCGTCCCAAAGCTGGTCGAGGATGGCGCCGTATTGCTCGGCGCGGCGCTCGGCGGCGAACTTCGTCTCGTCGAGCTGGCGCTCGCTCCGTTGCAAGGCGACGACTTTTGCGACCAGTGCCTCTTGGCTGGTGTTGAGGGCCATGGCGGGGTCGGCCGATCGCGCCGAAGGGAGGCGGTGGCGGACAAGGGCTGCCAGCGCGATCAACAATGCCGACACAGCCAAAATGATGGCGAGGCGCGGGCGCATGGGTTGGTGGCGCCGCGCAGTAAAGCGTTTGGTGTGGACGGCGCGGCGTTTGGTTGCCCACTGGCTAGAAGCGCGCGCCCGGCGAGTCAAGGCGATTCGGCAACCACGACCGGCCGTTCCGAAAGATTTTTCACATGACGGAGCACCTGCAAATGAATGTGGTGGATGATGTAGTCCGACCAAAGTTGCCAGTACTTCGCGGGCCACAGGTGGTGATAATACCAGGTTGTTCCCTCCAGGAGAGTTTGCCCGCCTTCCAGCGGAACAAGCCGGAACTGGCCTTCTTGGGAAACGAAATAGCCGTCCAAATGCGCGGGATGGATGTCACGATACGGTGTCCATTCCTGCATCGGTTCCGGATTCTTGGTGACGGAAAATTTCAGCAGTCGCGGCTCGTCCCAGATCTCAATTGGCTCGACGAAGGGGCCGGTCGAGAAGACGCAGTGCCGCACGGCTCCCACGCCTTGCCCTTGGATCACCGCTCGCAGCGGGTATGCGACGCCGAGTTTGAAGACCCATTCCTTCGGCGGCGGCACATCGGCGAACGTCACCACGTTTCGCCACACCGTTTCCGGTGAGGCATTTACCACCACCGAGGAGGAGACGCGCAATAGCGGCAAAGGCGGTGGCGCGACGTGCTCGATGGCCATCATCACCGGGATGAGCATCACCCCGAGGCTGAAGACCCGTCCCGCCTCCGCACGGCGCGGGAACGTGCGCTGAATGGCATAACCAATCGCCCCGCCAATTAATGCTGGCACGATGGCCACGGGGAGGGCCATCAACAGGCAGATTCCTCCTTCCACTCCAATCACGAGCAAGCCGAGGCCGTTCAAAAGCAGAGCAAAGATCGCGACGGAGATGCATTCGAGAAAGTTTCTGTATCCGTGAACTCCATTTAAAGTGGCGGCCAACAGTCCGATGAGAAAGGGGATTCCAAGAAATAGAGACCAACCGTAATTACCAAAAATCGCAGTACCCAACCAGACCCCCACCATGGCAACCGTCACCGAAATAAAGGAAGCCAGAACAGCGTTTTCCAATTTGGAGTGAGGAATAAACCGGGTCCAACCGCCCGACGCCAAACCCGCTGTTTGGGACCCCTTGGCCGAATCGCGCTTCGGGAGGAAACATAGCAATGTAAAGAAAACCAGCTTCAGGGCGGGCACGAAGAATAGCAGGAGCCACCAAGGCCGCCATCCGATCGAGCGCAGGCGTCCGAGGGTGATGATGAGACCGGCCCACAAGAACGGAAGCGAAACCAAAAGGAGCGCCAAATAGTAGCGGCGGTCAAGCTCCCCGGAGGGAAACGGTTGCCACAGATAGAGCGCCAGTGTCTCGCGAAGCGACCATCGCGAACCGCCGGTCATGCCCAAGGCCAGCAGGCGATCCACATTAAATTTGATGGCGAACAAAATGAATCCCCACAGGAAATAAGCGCGGCGACCAATGACGCTGTGCAGATTCCAGAGATCGGAGAATTTCATGATGGGCCTTGAGGTAAAGTTTGAGGCGATTCGCGGCGACAGGGAAAGCTAATTTAAAAATGGTCCGGCTGTTGTCATCGCAGCCGTCATGGAGCGCGGATAACCCATCCACACATCGCGGACGGCGGGCGAAAAATTGGCTCCGACGAGCCGCGCGTGTTGCCACCACGGAAAACCCCGCGCCAGCAGGCCTTGATCAGTGACGTGGACATCGGCCGGGCATTGCGGCCACGGCTCATGCCGAATGCGAAAGCGGTGGCCTCCATCAGGTCGCCCGTTGAACGCGGTGTAACGTTCCAACAAAAAGTCGTCCAGCGAGCCGGGCGCGCACGGTTGCCAAAGTGGCTCCGTGCCGGCCCCGCCAATTTCCAGCCTGGCCACATATTCAAGCGCTGACCTCATTTTGCGATCAGTGACCCGGCCGTGCATCACACCGTGATCTGGCTCGTGGTGATACTCCAACTCACCCCAGCGATACGGCAGGCTGTAGAGCGGTGGACCGAGTTGGGTTTGCGTCCAGCTATTGATCCACTCGGCGATGAAGTGAATCCCCGGCTCGCCCTCGTGAACCACATAAGTGCGCAGGTTCAGCAATCGCAGGTTGGCCGCGGGGCGGCAGATCCATTCCCCAAGGCGCCCGCCACGCGCGAAGCGAAGGCGCCGCATGGTGAAAGCGACCAGGCTGACGTGCGCCTCGCCATCGCGTTCATCGAGCGCGAACGGGACGTGCGGCTGAAGGGCCGCGAGTGGCACGGCGAAGTGGACGAACAAGGCACGCTCCCAATCCGCAACGAAGAGCGGCACGCGCTCCCGCTCCAGAAACCGCCGTCGCGCCGACTCGCTCGCGCCACAAACCGGGTTTCGCGCCGGGGCGCGAGACGCGGAGGAAGCGCGAACTGTGGTGCTCATGGCATCTCAAAGAAGACGGTGGTGATGCGGCGACGCGGACGTTTGTTGATCGTTCTGGCGGTTGGAGTCGCATGATTTAGGACGGTCTTGAGCGTGTGCCAGAACCTTCCTTTGATCAACCACCAGCCCGACGGATGAAATGTGGTTTTCATGTTTCCTTTCGTTGCGTTGGAGTCAAAACAAGGCGGCACCTCCCCGAGAGGCAGTAACGGCGCGCGGCGACAAAGACGTAAACGCGCCGCAGCGCCCAGCGAGCGCCAGGAACACAGGCGAGAAGCCATAACGGTCGAATGCGCCAATCCCGGCGGGCGATCTCGATCAAGGCATCCGCGCCGCCGAACCATTCGCCCCGCCGGGTCAGCAGAACCATTTCCCGCGGCGCTTCGTGAGCAGCGCTTTTTACAGGAGAACACAGAGTAAACGGAGCGACGGACTCCGTTCTCCGTGCTCTCTGTTCTCTCCGGTGGAAACCCTTGTTTTCCATGCGTTGCCGGAACCACGGTGTCCGTAAGGGGACGGGGCAAATCGATAGTCCTCGCAAAAACGGTTCCCATCGCGTGGCGGCAGCGGTGCACAACGGGCATTGGTCATCGAAGCCAAGCCAGTCGCACTTGCCGTGTCTAACCTTAATATCTGTAATTTCTGAATTCAAAGAAATGTTGGATTAAAAAATTTTATTCAATGCCGAGACCAAGAAATTTTCGCAGCTTTTCCCCCGCCTTCATGAACTTGATTAGACCGGCGGTCGGCAGGCGGCTGATTTGCCGATACCACCCCGAGCTGACCTCAAAAAAATCCCGCATGTCGGCCAAACGGTCGCGCGTGAGCTTTTCGGCGGGACCCGCCGCCTCGGCCTCCGCCACGCAGGCCTTCAGTAACTCCAGCGTGGGATCGATTTCGCGCTTCTTTCGCTCATCGAGCACCTGGCGGAACATGTCCCAGACATCCCGCGTGACACATTCAAAATGGTCGCGACGGTCGCCAAGCAAGTGAACCACCTTGATGAGACCCCAGTTTTGCAACTCGCGCAGGCTGGTGCTCACGTTCGACCGCGCCACCCCGAGCAGCGCGGCCAGTTGCTCGGCATTCAGCGGCCCGGGGGAAAGAAACAGCAAGGCGTGCATCTGGGCCACGGTGCGGTTAATGCCCCAGCGCGTCCCCATCTCGCCCCAATGGAGGATGAACTTTTGTTGCACTGGTGTGAGAGTGTTCACTGTTAAATTCTGTTAGAACAGAAATAGCAGAATATTCAGCTTTGTCAAGCGCGGCCCGGAGGGTTTTGAAACTGGCGGCGGAGAACCCGCAGTTGACAACCGCGCGGGCCGGACCAAATTCCGGCGTGATGGATGAGTCAACGCCACCCGCGCCGCCGGTGATCCGGCCGCTGTCCGCCCCGCCGCGAATCCCGGCGGAGCCGCCCGCCCGCCCCAGTTGGTGGAAACGGTTGCTCGCGCCCTTTGGTTTCATTCTGGTCCTGCTCGGCAAGCTCAAGGGAATCCTCGCGGTGCTGTTCAAACTGCCGGTGCTTGGCACGATTTTGAAAACCGGCGGCACGATGCTTTTCACCATCTGGGTTTACGCCCAGGGCCGGGGCTGGCCGTTTGCTTTTGGCTTCGTGCTCCTGATTTTTGTGCACGAGTGCGGCCATTTGACGGTTGCCCGGCGGCTCGGCTTGAAGGTCGGCGCGCCGGTGTTCATCCCGTTCATGGGCGCGTTCATCGCGCTCAAGGAGGCTCCGCGCAACGCCTGGATCGAGGCGCAGGTCGGCATTGGCGGGCCGTTGCTCGGCACGGCCGGGGCGCTGTTTTGCTACGGCCTTTATCTTTTCACGGACGACACGCTGTACCAGGCGCTCGCGTTCACCGGCTTTTTTCTGAACCTCTTCAACCTCGCGCCCGTCGGGTTCCTTGATGGGGGCCGCATCGCCACCGCGCTCTCGCCCTGGCTTTGGGTGGTCGGCGTGGGCATCATCGCCGCGATGATTGTGGCGCATTGGCCGCATCCCAATTTTTTGCTGGTGCTGATTTTGATCATGTCCTTGCCCCGGCTCTTCTCGCTGTTCCGGGCGAAGACGGAGGCGGAGAGGCGCTATTTCGAGGTGACCCCCTCGCAACGCTGGAGCATGGCGGCGATGTATTTCGGCCTGATCATCGCGCTGGTGCTCGGGATGCGGCTCACGCACATCGACCCGCCGGCGGGTTGAATCGACTGGCGATAGGGCAGCGAAGGGGACAGACTGGCGCAAGAATCGGTGCGGCTGAATTAAGGCCGCAACTTTTTGTGGTGGGGACATCGCGCTGCGATGTCCGGTGGTGATCGGACTTGAGAGGGATTTCGGACGGCGCGCGGCGCGCCGTCCCTACCTTCACCAGGCGGACCTTGAGACACGCCCGAACGAAAGCCTGCGCATGAAACGACGAACGTTCCTTCAACTTGCCGTGCTCGGCGGCGCGCCACTTGCGACCGGAATCACCCTTTGGGGCGTGACTCCCAAATCCTCCGCGCCCGCGTTTCGCTTGCGTCCGTTCGAGTGGGAGGAGGCCACCATCGATGATTTGCAGGCCGCGATGCGCTCGGGGCACGAGACCGCCGTGTCGCTGGCCGAAAAGTATTCGCGACGAATTGAGGAGGTGGACTGGCAGGGGCCCAGGTTGAAATCCGTGTTGGAGTTGAACCCGGACGCGACCGCGATTGCCCGCGCGCTGGACCGCGAGCGCAGGGCCAGCGGCCCGCGCGGCCCATTGCACGGCGTGCCGATCCTGCTGAAGGACAACATCGACACGCACGACCGGATGATGACCACCGCCGGGTCGCTCGCGTTGCTCGGCTCCATCGCGGCGCGGGACTCGTTCGTGGCGGAGCGGCTGCGCGCGGCGGGCGCGGTGATCCTCGGCAAGACGAATCTCAGCGAATGGGCGAACTTCCGCTCGAACCATTCCTCCAGCGGCTGGAGCGGGCGCGGCGGCCAGACGCGCAATCCGTATGTGCTCGACCGGAACCCATCCGGCTCCAGCTCCGGCTCGGGCGCGGCGGTCTCCGCGAGCCTTTGCGCTGCGGCAGTCGGCACCGAGACGGATGGCTCGATCATTTCGCCGTCGTCGTTCTGCGGCATCGTCGGCATCAAGCCAACGCTCGGCCTCGTCAGCCGCGCGGGGATCATTCCCATCGCCCACAGCCAGGACACGGCTGGGCCGATGGCGCGCACGGTGCGGGACGCGGCGATCCTGCTGGGCGCGTTGACGGGTACAGACCCGCGCGACCCGGTCACCTCCGAAAGCAACGGCCATGCGCAAAAGGATTACACCACAGCCCTTTCCGCGGACGGTTTGCGCGGAGCGAGGATCGGTGTGGCGCGGAAGTTTTTCCGGCCGCGCTCGCGGGGGGACAAGGTCGTCGAGGGCGCGCTCGAGCTCATCCGCGGACTTGGCGCGACGGTGGTCGATCCGGCGGATCTCCCGACGCACGGCCAGTTCGGCGACTCCGAGTACGAGGTGCTTCTTTATGAGTTTAAGGCCGACCTGAACAAATACCTCGGCGGGTTGCCGCCGGGCGTGGCGGTGCATTCCCTGGCCGACGTGATCGAGTTCAACGAAAAGAACCGCGACCGCGAGCTGGCGTTTTTCGGGCAGGAGATCATGTTGAAAGCCGAGGAGAAAGGGCCGCTGACAGAAAAGGCTTATCTCGACGCGCTGGCAAAGAATCATCGCCTCGCGCGCGCCGAGGGAATTGACGCGGTGATGCGCGAGCACCGGCTCGACGCGATCGTGGCGCCGTCCGGCGGCCCGGCGCACGCGACGGACTTGTTGAACGGCGACCGCGACGGCGGTGGCAGTTCCGAGCCGGCGGCGGTGGCGGGTTATCCATCGATCACCGTCCCCGCCGGGCATGTGGCGGGATTGCCGGTGGGCATTTCGTTCTTTGGGCGCGCATACGAGGAGGCGAAATTGTTGAAGCTGGCTTATGCCTTCGAGCAAGCGACCAAGGCCCGGCAACGGCCCCGGTTCCTGCCGACTTTGGAGTGAGAGTTTCACCGCTGAGGCGCCGAGACGCGGAGGGAAGTGAGGCGGGAGAAATGAAAGTATGACTCTCGTGCATCATTTCCAAAAACTTGGGACACGTTGCATAGCCGGGGTGAAGTCCCGCTGCGGAAGGCGGCGCGTCAGGAAAATGGAACAACAGCAGACAAGGGCCACTTCGTGGCACGGCCTCGCCTCACCACCGCGGGTTGACCCGTCTTTTTGCCGAATTCCCCTTCCTATGGCCGATGCGCCGCGGAAACCTCGCCAAGCGCCAAACTTGCCCAGGATGGCGGGGCGAGGCGCTGGGGAGCCGTTTTATCGACAGGGCGGCCCAATGGAGCTCCATTTGGGAATGGATATAGCACGGTAAGATTGGGCGGTTCACGACCTTCCTTTCCTTTGGCACTTGTTATTCATCCCTGACTTTTCTCCGCTTCTCCGCGCCTTGGCGCTAAGCAATTGCCCGCTTGCCACTCAGGTTTCCCGGCGGCACAGTCCTCGCGCTTTGGACATCGCCGCACCACCATGCTCGCCGCGCTGCTCGCCAACCTGCTGTTTTCCTTCTCGATCATCTGCGCCAACCGCTCCGCAAAGCTGCTCGGGGGAATCACCGCCAATTTCTGGCGGACCGTCCTCGCGACGCTGATGCTCGGGGCTTGGGCGCACGCCTTCGGCAAAGGATTGCACGGCCCGGCGTTGCCGGTATTTCTCCTCAGCGGCCTGGTTGGTTTTGGCATGGGCGACATGTCGCTCTATAAAGCGCTGCCGTTGCTCGGCTCGCGCCTCACGATGCTCACCCTGCACTGCCTCGCCGCGCCATTGGCATCCCTCATCGAGTGGCTTTGGCTTGGCACCAAGCTGACGATGGTGGAAAGCCTGAGCGCCCTGGTGATTCTCGCGGGCGTGGCCACCGCGCTGATCCCCATCCGCCGACCCGACGCGCCGCACCATGCCATCCCGCCACGGGGAATTCTCTTCGCGTGCCTCGCGGCGCTGGGGCAGGCGCTGGGCGCGGTGTTCAGCCGCAAGGCGTATCTCATCGAGAAGACGGCGCACTTCCCAATGGACGGCATCTCGG
>CAZMLP010000976.1:0-5155 GCA_964566745.1 uncultured Verrucomicrobiota bacterium
CTTTCCGGACCGCTCAGCGACCGGTTCCTGCCTCGAATGGTCAAAGGTCGAATTGCAACCCGCCTGTGGTTCGCGGCGGCGCACTTTTTCAAGCTCCGATCCACTGTCCCCACCAATTCTCAAAATTTTCGCGCTCACGAACAAGCCGGGTCTCTTTGCCGTCGTGCCAATAGACCGGCGCCAAGCCGTGCGAAAAGCGTGTCTCCCATGGCAGATGATACGCGCCCGCCTCCAACCAGACGAGATGATCACCGGGCCGCAGACGGGCGGGAAGCGGTTCGCGCGCAAGCTGGTCAAACGCCATGCAGGTGGGACCGTTGACCACGGTCAGGCACTTGAGGCCGCGCCGCTCGGGAATGGCAAGCAAGCCGTGGCGCTCCCAGGTTGAAACGAGCGCGGTGGTCGTGCGCCCTCCGTCGCAGATCAAGTGGCGCGGGCCGTGCCGCTGCTTCGCCTCCAGGATTTTCACCACCAGCGCGCCGGAGCGGGCGGTGAGCCACCGGCCGTTCTCGAGCCAGATTTCCCGCGCCCCGGGAAATTGGGCGAGCGCCCGTTGATAGATTCTCGCCAGTTCGATAAAATTAAAATCGCGATCCAGAAATTTGCCGCCGCGGGTCGCGACGTTTGGCGGCGGGAAGCCGCCCCCGCAATCGACATGCAACGGCGAGAACTTCGCCGCGCGGCAAAGTTCCCCGACCTCTTTGAGGGCGATCTCGTAGCGAGCAGCCGTCGCCACATTCGTGCGCAGGTGAAAATGGACCGTCTCGACCCGCACCTTGGCGCGGCGCAGCCATTTCAGCAGCTTGATCGCCTCGTCGCGGACAAGTCCGAATTGCGTGGGGCAATCGGGATACTCGGAATCATGCTCCTCGCGGGTGTGAACACGAACGCCTGTGCTCCATTCCAATATTTTGGCTTGAGAGGCCAGCGCGCGCGCCTCGGCGGCCGAGTCAAAATTCACGCGCAGGTTCCGCAACGAGTGGCGTGGCAACCAGTGATGTTTCGCCGGGCCGTTGACCAGAATGCGCTCCGGCGCGAATCCTTCCGCGAGCGCGGCCCGGAGTTCGAACTCGCTCACCACCTCCACGTCTCGACCAGTCCGTTGCCACCACTGCACAAGCGGGCGCAACGGTTGAGTTTTGAAGGAAAGCCAGTGGCGCACGGGCAAGTGACCGAATCGCCCGTCCAGTTCGCGAAGCGCGCCTTCGACTGGAACAATTGAAATCAGGTAGAAAGGCGTGCCGGCTTTTGCCAGGAGCGGCGTCACCAGCCCGCGCCAGAAGGCCAGTGAAGCTGCGGAGTGTCCCAGAGGTTCCGGGGCGCTCGCTGATGTCGCACAAGTCGCGGGACGTGCCATGCCGGGAGCATGAACGAAAGCGGGCCGCTCCGCGCGAAAAAAGTCCAACCGTTTTGATCACGGCAGCGCGCGCGCCCGGTAGAAACGCGGCGCGTTCACCGGCGGCGAGGGATCGGTGACGGTGAGTTGCGCGGACGGAGCATTGGTGAGAAGAAGGGTTTGCCAGTTGGAGAGATTCGGCGAAAACTCAAGCTGGTACGTCCGGCCGCGCGCGCCTTGGAGTGTGAATTGAAAAGGCGCGGCGGCATTGAGAACCGCGAGACGGGGAGCCACTTGGGTCTCTTGGGGCACGCCGAACACCTCCAGTTCAAGCGAGGAGAGCGTGCCCGCGCCGGAGGGACGGTTGTCCGCGATTTCCACCTGCCAAATGCCCGCGGAGGATTCGCCCCAATTAAACACCGTCATGTATTTGTGCCCAATGATGTTGGCGTTGCTGTCCGCGTGCGCCTCGGCGAGGCGGCTCACGGTCCCCGAGGGAGAGATCAATCTGATGCTCAAATCGCCGCGGAACGGGTGCTGGATGTTGACCGTGAGCGTCGCCTGCTCAATGCGCAGATTGGTCTGGCTCAGGTCAAAAGTCCGGGTGATGCCGGCTGCCGGGGCATCCGGGATAGCGATGGGCGGATTGATATCTTGATGCGAGACGACACTGCTGGCCGCTTTAAGATTTTCCCAAGTTTTGCCAAGGGTGACTGCCGCTTCGGCGTTCACCAGCCCGGCGCCGAAGTTGTGGTTAAAATGAAGGCCCGCGCTGTTGAATGCCCAACCAGCATCAAGCGGCGCGTTCTTTTGCGCGGTGCGGATCAAGATTTCCTGCACGTCCCGCCAGCCGAGGTTCGGATTGGCTTGGAGCATCAGCGCCACCACTCCCGCGACAAACGGGGCCGAGGCGGATGTGCCGCCGTATTCCCGGGTGTACGCGAGGTCCGCATAGTCGCCCTCGGAGGCCGTGGTGTTGAAACCCTCGTTGCCGATCAAGTCCACCGTGGCTATCCCCTGGTCATAAATGGGATCGCGCCCGCCGGGACCGGAGATTACCACGCAAGCGCCCGGCTCGCTGTAGGCGGCGCGCGTGCCATGATCCGTCACGGCCCCGGTGGCGATAGTGTAGATGGAGTTCGCGTAAGTGTCGTAGTTGGCGTTGTCCAGCGACTGCCCGCCGTTGCCGGAGCCCCAAACAAAAATCGATCCCTTGCCGCCCCGGCCCTGGCTCGTGCCCGTCTTGAACGCCTGCAACACCAGCGGGCCGGCGCCGCCCAAGGTGCGACCGTCGTCCCGGGGACCCCAGCCGTTGCTGTAAATCTGAATTACCTGGTTACTGTGAGTTAGCGAGTCGGCTTCCTGGTCATCTCCCTCCGGTCCACCCAACAGCCGGATGCCAACCAACGTTGCCTCGAATGCCACGCCCGTGACGCCGATGCTGTTATTGCCGACCGCGCCAATGATGCCCGCCGCCGAGGTCCCGTGCCCGCTGTTGAAACTGGGCAGCGGCGTGTCGTCATTGTCGAAATAGTCGTAATCGATTGCTTGATTGTAGTGCGCCGCGAGATCGGGATGGGTGTACTTTACACCGTCATCGATCACAGACACCGTCACGCCCTTGCCGCGATACGTCTCCCACACATTGGTCTCGTTGATGTCCACGCCTGGCACGTCTTTGTTTTTGCCGGTGTTCAACAAACCCCATTGGTCGGGAAAATAGAGATCGTTTGGAGCAAATCGCAATTCCCGTTGATGCGCCAGCAACGGCTCGGCGGAGATCACGGAAGGATCAGCGCGGAGCCGGGGCGCAAGCTCCAGCGCGGCCGCGGCCGAGCCGGCGCGAAAGATGAAATGATTCGTCGCGTATGGTCGCGCGGGACCGGTCGTGATGCCATAAGTCGCCGCGAGCGCCCGGGCATCCGCCCCCGGACGCAACACTACGAGGACCCGTCCGGTAACCACCCGACGGTTGGCCGGAGTTCGTTCAACACCCTTCTCGTAGAGGACAATCCCGGGCGATGCCGCCAGCTTGGGCTGAACTTGGTTGCTGGCGGGCGATTCATTAACCACCTCGAAAGCGCGGTCGCGCCCTTCGTCGGAAATTTGAAACTCGGCCGCGTGGCTGGCAAGGGAGGCGAGGGCAAGAAGCAACGTTAGGAGGGCGATTTGCATGGAATGACTCAACAGGCTGTCAGGCCAGAATCCGAATGACGACAACAGTCCCAATCACGCCACTGGAAGGCACATCGGTCCGGCGATTGGCATCTGGCATGGAGTTTCTCGTTCGTCATTCGTGGCTGCCACCCTGCAACCAGGTTTCGGCCTTTACCAGCACGAAGCAAGCCACTACCCTCGGCCCGCCGTTCAGCAGTCAGTTAGCTACGTGTGAAAACTCCATCTGAATCATTTCAGCCGTACATTCCGGCCTCGGCCAAACTGCGCGAATTGTCCCTTCTGCCGCTCGTGGCCGGCACCCTAATCGGAATGATCTTCGGCGCGTCGTCGCTCTATCTCGTGCTGAAAGTCGGCATTACGGTCAGCGCCTCGATCCCTGTGGCGGTGATCTCGATCACTCTGTTTCGGGTGCTTTCCCAATTCGGCCGCGCAAACGCCACCATTCTCGAAAACAACATCGTCCAAACCGCCGGGTCGGCGGGCGAGTCGATCGCGTTTGGCGTCGGTGTCACCATGCCGGCCATCATGATCCTTGGGTTCGATCTGGAGTTCACGCGCGTCATGCTGGTCGCGGTGCTGGGCGGTTTGCTGGGCATCTTGATGATGATTCCGCTGCGTCGCGCATTGATTGTGCAGCAGCACGGCATTTTGAAATATCCCGAGGGTACCGCGTGCGCCGAGGTGTTGAAGGCGGGCGCCTCCGAGGAATCCCGCGCGGCGGCAATGGGCGAAGACGCCAGGCGCACCATGGTAATGGAGGCCGGCAGCGCGAAAATGATCTTCGGCGGCTTTGGCATCGGGCTGCTTTACAAGAGCCTCATGGATGCCTTCTTTTGCTGGAAGGAAGTCGTCTCAAGGTCGTTTGGAGCGGCGTTCAAGGGCGGATCGGTGGCCGCCGAAATTTCGCCCGAATTGGTCGGCGTGGGTTACATCATCGGCCCCCGTATCGGTGGCATCATGTGCGCCGGCGGCGTGCTCTCCTATTTGGTCTTGATTCCGTTGATTAAATTCTTCGGCGACAGCCTCACCGTGCCGGTTTCGCCCGGTCGCGGTTTGATTCATGACATGTCTCCGGACGCGGTGCGTGGGGCTTACATCCTCTACATTGGCGCCGGCGCGGTCGCGACTGGCGGCATCATCAGTTTGCTTCGCTCGCTGCCCACCATCTGGAACGGCCTGCGCGAGGGACTGCGTGATTTTCAGGGCGGTCCGTCCACCCCGGTCAGCACCAAGCGCACCGATCACGATCTGCCGATGAAATTCGTGTTGATAGGCATTCTCGCGCTGGTGGCGATCATCTCGCTTCACCCGTCGCTCCACATGAACGTGCTCGGCGCGCTGCTGATCATTATTTTCGGGTTTTTGTTCGTGACGGTTTCGTCGCGGGTCACAGGCGAGATCGGGTCCACCTCCAACCCGATTTCCGGCATGACGGTGGCCACGCTGTTGCTTACCTGCCTCATCTTTCTGCTCATTGGCTGGACCGAGCCGCATTACTATGTCACGGCGCTTTCCGTCGGTGGCATCGTTTGCATCGCCGCGTCGAACGGGGGCACCACCTCGCAGGACCTGAAAACCGGTTACTTGATTGGGGCCACTCCAAAATCCCAACAGATTGCGATTCTCATCGGCGCCCTTGAC
>CAZMLP010000977.1:0-8489 GCA_964566745.1 uncultured Verrucomicrobiota bacterium
TCACGGCGAATTTCATCGAGAACAAATTCGATGTGCGCAAGCTGATGCGCGTCATCTGCAACTCCCGCACTTACCAGCTTTCGATTGTCGCGAACAAATGGAACAGCGACGACAAGGTCAATTTCTCCCACGCGCTGCCCCGCCGCCTTTCCGCCGAGCAACTGCTCGACGCCATCTCGGTCGCCACTGGCATGCGGCCAAAAGTTGGACCGATGCCCGCCGGCATGCGCTCGGTTGAGGCCCCGGACGGCGTGGTGGCTGGCAACGAGTTCCTGACCCTCTTCGGACGGCCGAAGCGCCAGTCCGCCTGCGAGTGCGAGCGGACCAGCAACGTCACCCTCTCGCACGCGATGAACCTGATCAACGGCTCGACGATCAGCGACGCGGTGCAATCCGGCGACAACCAGGTGAAGAAGCTGGTCGAGAAGGAGCCGGACGACAAAAAGGTGATCGAGGAGATATATCTCTCGGTGCTGAACCGTCGCCCGACCGAGAAAGAATACGCGGCGATTGACTTCAAGGAGGGGACTCGCCTGGAGGTCGCGCAAGATTTGACCTGGGCGCTGCTGAACAGCCCCGCGTTCCTGTTTAACCGGTAACCATCGGAGAATTTTATGCTCTCAATACCAGGAGGATTTGGACGGACGTGCGATGGCGTGAGCCGTCGCGAGTTTCTGCGCGTGGGCGGCGCGGGCATTTTAGGCATGTCGCTCGGCGATGTCCTGCGCATGCAAGCCGCCTCGAGTGGCGGTCCCGATCCGTCCCAGCCGAAAAACGGTTGGGGCCAGGCCAAGAATGTGGTCATGGTCTTCCTGCAAGGCGGGCCGAGCCATATTGATATTTGGGATCCAAAGCCCGACGCGCCCTCCAACATCCGCGGCGAGTTCAAGCCGATCCGCAGCAAGGTCCCCGGCATCTGGTTAAGCGAAGTGATGCCGTTGCTCGCGCAGCAGATGGACAAGGCAACCCTCATCCGCTCGGTAAGCTACACCCCGGCGGGCCTCTTCAACCACACGGCGGCGATTTACCAGATGATGACCGGCTACACGCCGGACCGGGTCTCGCCCTCCGGCCAGCTTGAGCCGCCCGCGCCAAATGATTATCCCCATGCTGGCTCGCAAATTATCCGGTTGCAGCCTTCCAAGGCGCCGATGCTGCCGTTTGTCATGCTCCCCCGCCCGTTGCAGGAAAGCAACGTCATCGGCAAGGGCGGCACGGCCGGGTTTCTCGGACCCGCGTTTGACCCTTACTATTTTTACCAGGACCCGGCGGGCCCGATCAAACTCGATGACCTCGCGTTGCGCGACGGCATCTCGAAAGAGCGCCTCGAGCGCCGCAGCAAACTGCTCAAACGCGTGGATGACGCGATGCCGGAGATGGAGAAGGCGGTCGAGAATTACGCGCTCGATGCCTACTACCAAAAGGCGTTCAGCCTGATCCTTTCGGGGCGCGCGCGGGACGCGTTTGACCTCTCGAAAGAGGATGACAAGGTGCGCGACAAGTATGGCCGTCACACTTTTGGCCAGGGTTGCCTGATGGCGCGCCGCCTCATCGAGGCCGGCACCAAGTTCGTGCAAATGAACTGGCCGTCCGTGGCGAATGGCGACCCCAATTCCACCGCGTGGGACACTCATGCCGCCAACTTCGGCCCATTGAAAAATTTGCATTGCCCGAAACTTGACAGCGGCCTCTCGTCGTTGATCTCGGAGCTGGACGAGCGCGGCCTGCTGAAGGAAACGCTGGTGATCGCGATTGGCGAGTTTGGCCGCTCGCCGCGCCTGGGTGTCAGCACCTCGGGCAACTCAAACTCGCCGGACGGACGCGACCATTGGCCGTATTGCTACACGGCGGTGATGGCGGGCGCGGGCATTGGGCGGGGCGCGCTCTACGGCAAGTCCGACGCCACCGGCTCCTCCCCGGCGGAGAATCCGGTGCATCCGACGCAACTGCTCGCGACGGTCTATCACGCGCTCGGCATCGACCCGCACACGATGGTTCTCAACCACCTCAACCAGCCGCGCGAACTGGTCCAGGCCGAGCCGGTGCTGGGGCTGTTCAGCTAGTGGATGAGCCGTCCGCCTGTTTGCATGGAGCGCCTGAAAGATTCGCGAAATCCCGGCGCGGCGCCGTTTCGGGCGTCGCCTGCCCGTCTCCCATCCCTTGTGTCATTTCCCGCAAAGAGTCTCGCTGGCAGGCGTTCTCGCCTGTCGATCCCCGGAATCCTTCTCGCGCTCGGTTTGCTGGCGTTGGCGTTCCCCGCGAACGCCCAAGTGCCGAAGCTGAACTCGGTGTCGGCCAGTTGGGTGCGGCGTGGCGCCACCAGCGAACTGGTCTTCCATGGCGAAAATTTGGCGCGGGTGACCGGCTTTCTCTTCAGCGGCGAGCCGGGAATGTCCGCGGAAAAATTAAGCGCGGCCACCACCGCCGTCACCATCGAGTCGAGCCGCGGCGGAATCTCCACCGGCGACGATGAGAACAAGGCGCTGCACGCCAAGGTGACCGTGGCCAAGGACGCGCCGCTTGGCGCGCGCGAGGTGCGGGTGGTGTCACCGGCGGGCGTCTCAAACCCGGTCCAGTTGAATGCCGGTTATCTCCCCGAGATCACCGAGCACGAGGGCAACAACACAACGAACGACGCGCAATGGGTTGACCTGCCGGCGGCGATCAATGGCGTGATTCAGGTGGCCGACGACATCGACACCTTCCGTTTCAAAGCGGAAAAAGGCCAGCAATTGATCTTCGACGCGTATGCGAACCGGACTGGCTCGCCGCTTGACACCTCCCTCGCGTTGCTCGGCGCGGACGGCAAGGAGCTGGCGCGCAGCGAGGACGCCATCGGCTTCGACTCGCTCATCGATTTCACTGTGCCCGAGACCGGCGAGTATTATTTGCAATTGCGCGACTTCCGCTTTCAAGGCGGCGGGGACTACAAGTACCGCATCGTCGCGGGCGAGCTGCCCTATCTGGATGGCGTGTTTCCGTTCGGCGGGCGGCGCGGGCAAATTGTGGAGGTGAGCCTGCGGGGGCGCAATCTGGACGGGGCGGACAAGATGAGCCTGCGCGTGGCGGCGGACGCGCCGATGGGAGTGCAGGAGATTCGCGCGCACGCGCCGAAAGGCTTCTCCAACGCGAAATTTTTCGACGTGAGCGACCTGCCGGAGTTCATCGAGCAGGAGCCGAATGACGAGCCGGGCAAGGCGAACAGCATCACCGTTCCTGGCGTGGCCAACGGCCGGCTCGGCGCGGCGAGGGACGTGGATGTCTTCAAGTTCAAGGTCGAGAAGGACCAGACGTTCATCTTCGAGGTCGAGGCCAGCCGTTATGGTTCGGCGGCCGATCCGCTGCTAACCATTATGAACGCCAAGGGCGAGGTGCTCGAGCGCAACGATGACGCGGCGGGGACAGACGCGCGCATTCAGCGCGGTTTCGGCGAGGCGGGCGAGTATCTCGTTTCCGTGCGGGACCTGCTGGATCGTGGCGGGGACGCCTTCGCCTACCGGTTGTCCATCCGTCCGCCCGCCCCCAATTTCTCGGTCAAATACATTTCCGACGATCTGCGGATTTATCGGGGAGGACGACTCGGGGTGCGCGTGGAGATCTCGCGTCAGGCGGGCTTCGGCGGGCCGGTCGAGGTGAATTTCGACAAATTGCCACCGGGCTTGAGTTGCTCTCCCGAGGTGATTCCACCGGAGCTGGATTACACGATGCTCATGCTCTCCGCGTCGGATGAAGTGCCGCCGGGTTATCAAAACTTGAAGGTCGCCGGCTCGGGAATGATCAATGGCCGGATGGTCCGTCGCGTCGCGCAGCCGCTGGTGGCGGACAAGGCGGTCAAGGAGGGATTCCTCTCGGTGCTGGACGCGACGCCATTCACGCTCGATCTCGAAACGCCGGCCGGCTCCGTCGAGCAGGAGCAGGCACTCACGCTCGAGGTGCAGGCGGTCCGCCGCAATGGCTTCAATGGCGAGATCAAACTTTCAGCGGAGGGTTACTCCAGTGGACGCGAGGGAATCGGGCGGAATTTCAATGTGGAGGCTCCCGTCATCAAGATGGGCGAGTCGCGCGGGCGCGTCACCCTCCGGGCGCGGGTTGATTCCGAGACTGGCACGCGGCTCGTCTGGCTGCGCGGCGAGGCGAACGTGGATGGCCGGACCGTGGTGCAATACAGTCGTGCGATCCCGGTTTCAATCAATATGGTGCCATTCACGCTCGCGAACAACTTGAAGGTGCTGTCACTCACGGTGCTGCCGCCCGGCAGCAAATCGGCGGCGGGCGAGGCGGAGTTGCAGATCAAGGCGTCGCGCCGGGGCTGGTTCACCGACTTGATCACGCTCACGATCGAGGGGCTGCCGGAAGGGGTGAACGCCACCACGGTCAATTTGCCGAATGGCGTGGGCGACGCGACCTTCAAGCTCACCGCCACGGACAAGGCGGCCGTCGGCAAGGAGACCAGCTTCACGGTGCTCGGTTCCGCGAATGTCGCCGGACGGACCTTCCAACAACGCACCGCCCCGATCAAACTGACGATCAACGCCGCGGCGGCGGATGCCGACAGCGGGGACAAGAAGCAGGCTTCCACGAAATGAAAGCGGACTCACGAGCCGGTTGGCGGATGGCGGGAACGCTATTGCTCGCGCTGGCGTTGCCAGTCATCGCGGACGACAAACCCGCGAGCTATTACCACGACATCCTTCCGATTT
This sequence comes from uncultured Verrucomicrobiota bacterium, assembly GCA_964566745.1. Lineage (GTDB taxonomy): Bacteria > Verrucomicrobiota > Verrucomicrobiia > Limisphaerales > CAZMLP01 > CAZMLP01. The sequence continues at coordinate 4,701 of CAZMLP010000977.1, forward strand.
TCAAAAAGAGCTGCACGGGCTGTCATCATCCCGGAAAGCTGAAAGGCGAGTTGGATCTGACCTCCTACGAGATGTTGAAGAAAGGCGGCAAGCACGGCGCCTCCTTTACGGCGGGCGATCCGAAGGCGAGCCGGTTGGTGGAGGAAATCAGCGGCGACGAGCCCTCCATGCCGAAGGAGGGCGACCCGCTCTCGAAAGAGGAGGTCGCGCTGGTCGAGCGCTGGGTCAAGGAAGGCGCGAAGGACGACACGCCCGCCGGCGCGGGATCGTTTAAGCTCGCCGCGCCGCCGGTATACACCACATCGCCCGTGATCTCCGCGATGGCCTATTCGCCGGACGGCACGCTGCTCGCGATTTCCGGCTATCACGAGGTGCTGCTTCACCAGGTGGACGGCTCCGGGCCGGTGGCGCGCCTGGTGGGCGAGTCACCGCGCATCGAGTCGGTGAAATTTTCACCGGATGGCAAGCTCCTGGCCGTGAGCGGCGGCGCCCCCGCGCAGTTTGGCGAGATTCAAGTGTGGGACGTGACCGCCCATACGGAGAGCAAGTCGTTCAAAGTGACGTCGGACGTGCTGTTTGGCGTCTCATTCTCACCGGACGCGAAGGAAATCGCGTTTGGTTGCACGGACAAGACCGCGCGCGTGATTGACGCGAATGACGGCCACGAATTGATGAAGTTCGACAATCACAGTGACTGGATTTTCTGCACCACCTTCAGTGTGGACGGCAAACGCCTCCTGACCGGCAGCCGCGACAAGGCGATGAAGCTGATCAACGTGGCGAACGGCCAGTTCATCGATGACATCAACAAGCTGCTGGAGGGCGTGCTCTGCTTCGCGCGCCATCCCAAGGAGGACCTCATCGCCTATGGCGGCGACCTCGGCACCCCGCGCATTTACCGGATGCAGGAAAACCAGGGACGCACGGCGGCGAACAACGACGTGAACCAGGTGCGCGCCTTCGAGCGGCAACCCGGGCCGGTCTATTCCATAGCCTACAGCCCGGACGGCGGCAAAATCGCCGTTGGCAGCACCGGCGGCGAGGTGCGGGTCTATAACACGTCGGACGGCAAGCGCGCCGCGACCTTGAAAAATCATGGCGGCGCGGTGTTTTCAATCGTGTTCAATCCTTCCGGCAAGCGCGTCGCCACCGGCGGCTACGATGGTCTCGTGCGCGAGTTCGATCCGGAAAATGGTGAATTGCAATCGGTATTTTATCCGGTGGAGTTGTCGGAGCCCAAGCCGCAACAGACGGCGGCGAAGTGAGCGGTTTCCCTCTCCCCGTGAGTCCATCTGGGAATTGCGTCGCGGCGAAAATGGATTACGCTCCGGCCTTGATTTCAACCGTTCAACAAAAGCTATGAACCGTTTGACTCGCTTTGGTTTGATTCCCGCCTTCTTGCTTGCAACGACTGTCGCGCCCGGATTGCGCGCCGAGGACACGCCAAAGATTCCCCGCTTCTCCGTGGATTTGATGGACCGCTCGGTCGATCCGTCGGCGGACTTTTACCACTACGCGGCGGGAACGTGGCTCAAGAACAATCCCGTGCCGTCCGACAAGTCGCGCTGGAGCGGCTTCGAGGAGTTGCAACAGCGGAATTGGTTCCAAGTCCGCCAGATTCTCGAATCGAGCGCCGCGGGGCAGGACAAATCGGCGGTCGGGCGCAAAGTCGGCGACTTCTTTGCCTCCGCGATGGACACCAACCGGATCGAGGCGCTGGGCCTGAAACCGCTCGCGCGCGACCTCAGGCGGATTGAGGCGGTGGATTCGCCCAAGGCGCTGTTCAAACAGGTGGCCGAGTTCCACGACCGGGACATTGCCTGCGCGTTTGGGGCGAGTGTTTCGCCTGACGAGAAAAACAGCGCGGTCTATGCGTTTGAGTTGCGCCAGGGCGGGCTGGGCCTGCCGGATCGCGATTACTATTTGACGGACGCCTTCGCCAAACAGCGCGAGGCATATCGCGCGCACGTCGCGAAGATGCTCGGCTTGCTCGGCGAGTCCCCGGCGGATGCCGCCGCGCACGCCGGGACGATTCTCGATTTGGAGACGGCGATGGCCAAGGCAAGCAAGTCCCGCACGGACTTGCGCGATCCCATTGCCAATTATCACAAGTTTCCCGTCAGCGAGTTGATCGCCAACAATCCCAACCTGCCGTGGGCGGTTTACCTCGGGGCGGAAGGGTTGGGCAAGATGCGCGACCTCGTGGTGCGCCAGCCGGAGTTCTTCGCCGCGCTGGACGGCTTGGTGAAGGAACGGCCGATGAGCGACTGGCGCGTTTACCTGCGCTGGCATTTGTTGCGGAGCACGGCCCCTTACCTGGACTCGGCGGCGGAAACGGAATCGTTCGCCTTTTACGGCACAACCCTGCGCGGCCAGCCGGCAAACGAACCGCGCTGGCAACGCGCCGCGCGGCGCATTGATGGAAGCATCGGCGAGGCGTTGGGCCAGCTCTACGTGGAAAAGTATTTCACCGCCACCGCCCGCGCGCGCATGAACGAGCTGGTCAACAATCTCCGCGCGGTGTTTCGCGAACGCTTGCAGAAGGTGGATTGGATGTCGCCCGCCACACGCGCCAAGGCGCTGGTGAAGTTCGACCGGTTCACCCAGAAGATCGGGCATCCCGACAAATTCCGCGATTACTCTCCGGTGAAGGTGAAGCGTGACGATTTCCTGGGCAATGTGGAACGCGCGGCGATCTTCGACTCGCGCCGCCAGCTCGCGCGTGTGGGCAAGCCGGTGGACAAGTCCGAGTGGGAGATGACGCCGCAAACGGTGAACGCCTACTTCAACCCGCTCTACAATGAGATCGTGTTTCCGGCGGGAATCTTGCAACCGCCGTTCTTCGACGTGGAAGCGGATGACGCGGTCAATTACGGCGCGATTGGCGTGGTGATCGGCCATGAGATCACGCACGGCTACGACGACCAGGGGCGCAAGTACGACGCGGACGGCAACCTCAACGACTGGTGGACGGAGGCCGACGGCAAGGAGTTCGATGCGCGCGCTAAACGGGTCGTGGAACAGTACGGAAACTACGAGGCGCTGCCCGGATTGAAGGTCAACGGCAAGCTCACCTTGGGAGAAAATATCGCCGACCTAGGCGGCACGAGCATCGCGTTCGAGGCGATGGAGCGGGCGCTCGCCAAGGACCCCTCCAAGCGCAAGAAGATCGACGGCTTCACGCCCGAGCAACGCTTTTTCATCTCGCTTGCGCAACTTTGGCGGACCAACTGGCGCGAGGCGGAGTTGCGCCGCCGCATCACAGTGGACCCGCACTCGCCGGGACAATTCCGCGCGGTCGGCGCCCATGTGAACAACCAATCGTTCTACGACGCGTTCCACATCAAACCGGGCACCGCAATGTACACGGAACCGGATAAGCGGGCGAAGATTTGGTGAGTGCGGGAGAGGTGAATTACTTCGCCAGCAGATCGACACAGACGAGGTTGCGACCGTCGCGCACGTAAAGCTTGCCATCGGCCAGCGCGGGGAAACTCCATGTGTTGCCGCAGACTTGGAGGCGGCCCAGTTCCACATATTTTTCGGGGTTCGCCTCGATAAGCACCAATTGCCCGTCCTCGGCCAGCACCAGCAGGTTCTTGCCCACGGCGATGGTGGAGGAGTAGTCCTTGTTGCCGCTGCCGAAACCGGGTTGGGACCACTTGGTCGCGCCGGTCCTGGCGTCCACGCAGACGTAATCTTTGCTCCCTCCCTGGCAATACAGAAATCCATCCACCAACACGGGTGTCGCCAAATTAATCTTGTGCTCGGTGTTCGCCCAGGCACGGG
>CAZMLP010000978.1:0-5822 GCA_964566745.1 uncultured Verrucomicrobiota bacterium
TGGTCGGGGCCGGTGCGAGAATGCCGATGCGATCGCCCGTAAACTTGGTTACATCGCCATCTACCGGATCAGCATCCGTGGCCAATTTAAACGTGGCGGCCACGTTATCGCCGCCACCGCCCTCAATATGATCCGCCTCGATGTAATAACGAGTGCCAGCCACCAAATGAATACCGTTGGCATACGGGACCGTCACGCCGGCATCAGGCGACCATTGATCCGAACGCTTCTGCCCGAGGGCGGAACTTCCAGCGCTCGAAACCCATTGTTTGGTATTGCTCCATGCACTTTCCTGGGCCACCAGCCGCTTGTTCGCCGGTTTGTCGTCCGTGCTAATGAACAAATCGCTCTGGTCGTCAGAAGAGAGGAAAAAGACGTAATCACCAGTGACTGCGGGTACAAAGAAGCCGCTAAACTGTTGGACATAGCTGTCCGCGAAGTCCGTGTTTGCCAGCGAGGTGAAGTAGTCGGAGGTGGTAGGATCACCAATTGTGCCAGCCTCCAAGCCAGCCAGCGTGTATTGCGCACCCGACCAGACTTTGCGCGCCAATATACCTTTCACAAATAGCGATTCGTTGACAGTCAAGGTGACTTGGGCGCTGGTGACGGTATTAGTGAGCCCTGGCACCGAGACAACAACGTCAATCTTGGCTCCGTTGTCCGCGCGATCAGCCAAGCCGACGCTATAAGTGCGGCCCGTGGCGCCGGCGATATTGGTGCCACCTTTGCGCCATTGATAAACCAACGCGGCCTCGGAGGTGACTGTCGCCTGCACGCTGAAGGTGTAAGGCTGGCCTTCGAAAACCGTGATGCTTTGTGGCTGCGTGGTGATCGTCAGGCCGCTGGCCGGCGTCGTGAGATACGCAATCTTGGAGCCGGTCAGGGTGCTCGGGCTGCCATCCGCCGGATCCGCGGCCGCCTTCAGTTTCGCGGTGACTGCGAGAACGTCGCCGCCGCCGCCCTCAACATGGTCGGCCTCAATGTAATACTTGGTGCCCGCCGTCAGATTGATGCCGTTGGCATACGGGGTTCCGGTGCCATCGGTCCAAGTGTCGGAGCGCTTCAAGGTCAGGTCCGAGTTGCCGCCGCTGGAGGTCCATTGATAGTCATTGCTCCAAGCGGTTTCCTGGGCGATCAGCCGCTTGTTGGCCGGATTGGCATCCGTGCTCAGATACAGCGCGCTCTGATCATCCGAGCTGATGAAAAACACATAGGCGCCCGTTGTGTCCGGTATGAAATAGCCGCTCACGCGCTGCACATAGTTGTCCGCGATGTTTCCGGGAACATGAAAACTCGAAATGCCGGTCACAGTGCGGGTCGATACGCCCTCCAAAGCGCCGTTCGTCAAGATATTGGCGTTCCAAATGGAGGGGAAATACTCGTTCTTGAGGTAACCAGTGCCCACCACCGTGCCATTCGGCGTGTTGCTGGTGGTCACTGTGGCAGCCGCTGTCGTCACGCTGTTGGTCGCGTAGGTGTCCACGCTAATGCCTACCACCGCGTCATATTTGTCCCCGCTGGATGTGGGCACAAAATTGTAGCTGAGGCCATTGGCGCCCGGGATATCAACCCCGTTCACGCGCCATTGGACCGTCGGGGTCCAAGGAGCGCTGAAGCCGACGCTCAGGGTGGTCGAGAATCCATTCTCCACCGTCACGCTCGCCGGCTGGTTGGTGATGGTAATTGCACCGCCCGCCGGAAGGTTGACGCCGATGGCGTCCCCGGTCAGCAAGGTAAGATCGCCTTCGACAGGATCCGGATCGGTGGCAAGTTTGTAGGTGGCGGTAAAGTCATCACCGCCGCCGCCCTCGTGATGGACGCCCTCAATGTAGTACTTCGTCCCCTTCACCAAAGGAATGCCGCCGGCAAACGGAGGGGTTTCCGCGGACGCCGCGCCACCGGGTTTGAAACCATCCGAACGCTTTTGCGTGAGAGCGGAACCGCCGCCGCTGGTGACCCATTGCTGGTTGTTGCTCCAAGCGGTCTCCTGCGCGATGAGGCGTTTGTTGGCCGGGTTCGAATCCGTGCTCAAAAACAAATCACTGTCGTCATCCGAGCAGACAAAGAAAACATAATTGCCGGTCGTCGGGGGAATAAAAACGCCGCTGACGCGATTGGCGTAATTATCTGCGATGCCCGTCAAGGTCTCGAAGCTGGTGAGGAACTCCGTGTAAGTGGGAAAAGCAACGTTGCCGGACTCCACGTCCGCGCGAACTTTCCCCGAGAAGAATTCGTGTTTCAGAACTCCGGGAATAAACTGGTCCGCGGCAAACCCCGGGCTGGCGAGCGCCAAGGATGCCGCGATAACGGCGAGTACTCTGTTGGGTTTCATATTTGATTAGGTAACTGATTGGCTGCGAACTGGGATACATCTCGAGAAGCCTTCCGACCGGCCGTTTCATGCCGGGACAGGCATAAAACGACACCAAGCGCATAGACGGCATGGCGTGTTGCTGGTCGCAAGGGTTCTGAGCTGTGCGGGTCTTTTCGCAATTCATCTTATCGATGTCAATTCTTTTCAGCGTTTCGGCGCCATTAGGGTGAATTCGCCCGCCTTGCTCTCCTTTGTCTTGGACAATTCGGCCACAACTGCACCTTTCGGGGCGGTTTTCGTTGACCTCATCCCCCGCTAATCCAATCGAAAATACCGTAACGCCCGGCCGGTCAAAGCAACCGACACAAACAGCAACAAGCCACCCGGGGGCACCAAGAGGATTCCCAACCCGGGATCCCCCGCGTGCAGGAACAATCCGCCAAGGAAGAAGCCCGCCGGCATTAAAATCGTGGCGGCTTGCAAGGCTCCCGACGCCAACCTTCGCGATGACGCCGGCCATCCAGGAACCAGCCGGAGCGTGGACGCGAAGCCTAAATTAACCAGGCCGAGCAACGCCCCGTGGGCGTGCGCCAGGGTCCACATCAAGCGGCGCGTTTCATTCGAGACTCTTAGATACATGCCGGTCTTAAAGCCGTGCAGGGCTTCCAGCACCAAGCCCATCGTTAGAAAAACCAGCAACGTCCACCATCCCCAATGAAGGTGCCGTGAAATCAATTCCGACGGGATTTCAGTGGTGCATTGGGCCGGCTTTAACGTTGAAGGGACGTCCAGAGGCGGGTTTTGGGCGGGGGGTGACGGTTTCATTCGTGAAGTTCGACCAGCCGGTTATTCCGGGTTTGCAACAGGGCGGCTGCGGCCGGAATGTCCAGGTGGCCGTCCGGTCCGAGCAACAATGCCGCGTCGGCCCCGGGTCGCGCGGTCTTGGTCCACAAGTCCACCACTTCATCACGGAACTGGTGCAGGGTCTCGACCGGAGCCAGATAGTCATAGGTGAACCGGCTAAATTCGGGCAAACGCAACAACGAGCGGCCGGCGATATAGCGCACCACGGCGTAGGGGTCATCCAGGAGCGTGGCCAAGTAAGGCGCGGGGGAGATGGCACGGGAGGCTTCCTTGGCCGGTTGCCAGCCCATGTGCCAGGCCATCAAGGCACGCTGCCCCGCGTCCCCTTTGAGGGTCCACAACACCGACGCGGCCACCGCCTTCTCTTCGGCAGCCAGGTCTTGAGGCAATGGTTGCCGATACCAGTCTTGAAGTTTTTGACCCGCCCACGCGAGAGTTTTGTCCAGGTGGCACAGGTTGCAGGCGTTGGGCCGGCCGGTTTGGCGGCCCGTCTCGACGCTCGGATTGCTAATCTGATGGCTGCGCAACGCTTTTAGCAAACCGTAAGTGGTGTAAGGCATGTGGCAATTATAACAAAGGCTGCCACTGGATCCGGCTGCATGATGGGTGTGCCTGGAGACATCCTTCGCATAGTCTTGATGGCACTGAAAACAGGCCTGGTTGCCCTCCATCCCGCGCGCGACTTGATTGGTCGGCGAGCTGTCATGCATGGAATGGCATGAGAGACACGACATCTGCCCCTGCAAATAGCAGGCGGTCTTTAGCAGCCCATTGTATTCGCGTCCCGAAACCCTTACCATGCCATCCCCCCAGAACGAGCCCTTCCTTACTTCCTGGCTTTTGGGCAATGGCGGCACATGCGTCCGTGTTTCCAACGCCTCTCCGGGACGAAAACCGATGCCTTGCTTCAGCCATTCTCCCTGGTCGGGCGCGAAGTGAATGCTATGACAGGCCCCGCAGACCTCGGCGGAACGCTTGGAATCGAGGCGGGCAGGATTGACGATACTGGGATCTCCTTTGTCTTTGAAGTGCAAGCCGTAACGCCGGCGGGGATCACTATTCAGGCGGACGTGTTCCGCTCCCGGTCCATGACACGCCTCGCAAGCAATGCCCAATTCGGCGACCCGCGTGTCAAAGTCCGCCTCGCCCCCGGTCAAGCGCGGCTGGCCCGCGGTGGAATGACAATCCACGCAGCCCACGTTCCAAAGCTGGTTCCAAGAGCGTTTTTTGGGATCCTGCATGAAAACCGACCGCCGGGGAACCCACCGGCCGGTCTCAAAAATATAGGTGAACGGCAGGCTGTATTGCTGGTTGCCATGCTGGTTCTCCACCCAATATGCCTGCATATGGTGCGAACCAGTGACCATCGTCACCCGCCGACGGACTTGCCCGGCGGGGGCATTCGTGGCATTCGGATGCATCAACGCCTCCGGATCTGGCATCTCCACCCAAAACTCGTCTCCTTTGCGCTGTAAAAGATATTGGCTGCCGTCCAATTCCAAACTCACGTTCTCGAAATCGCCCCGCACCGCCTCGGGGGTGGCCTTTTGGGTCATCGTGCGGTGATACGAGTGATGCCAGCTTTGATACTGGGAGGGATGACAAGCGCGGCAGGCGGTGGAACTGGTATATTCGGGCGCCCGATCCTGACGAGGTGTGGTCAAGCCGGCCCGTGAGGCCTCTCGGCCTTGCAACTGCCGCTGCCACAGCCCCACACTGGCCAGGCTTCCGGCGAGAAACACCGCCGCCGCCCAGCGCGGAGCGCCAGAATTCCGCCCAAAAGCGAGCCAGCCCGCGCCCGCCAAGAACAGAACCACCGTGAGCCACTCAAAAATCATGGCTCGGACCATCCGCAACTTGCGGATGAGGTGTTTCGGCGGCTTGCGGTTTGGATGAGCCTATATCCCGTGTTCCAAAATCATTGACAAGCCGAATCTGCCCGGACCTGCGCAAGTCCGCGCCCGGGGACCCCTCATTGCTTGCCTCCGGCCCGCTCCGCTCTCGCCTTTTCCACAGCCTGCAACCACTCCCGCGCCAGACCGTCATTTGGATTGATCGTCACCGCGGCGCGCAAATGCTCCTCGGCGTCGGCCAACGCGCCTCGCTCGGCCAGGATCATTCCGAGATTCCCATGTGCCTTGTAGTTCCGTGGATTTAGTTGCAACGCCCGCTCGAACTCGACGCTCGCCTCCGGCGCGCGCTTTTGCATCCGCAAAATCAATCCCAAGTAATAATGCGGCTCGTCGTCCTTAGGGTCGCTGGCCGCCGCCGCTCGAAAATAAGGCGCCGCCTCCCCGGACCGTCCCAAACCGAGCAGGACGCCACCCATTTTTCGGTTTACCGCCGCGTTTGTGGAGTCAGTTTCCAACATGTGCCGGTAGTTCGCCTCCAGCACTTTCATCATCTTGTTGTTCACGGCGCCTTCCAGCTTGGAAAGGTCTTTGGGCTGGACGGGAAGGACTTGAAACCATAACTCCGCCATTTCATCTGTGGAGTTGGGACCGTAGGCAACCCGTCGCGGCGGTTGATTGGGATTGGCCGGATTGTTGGTTGAGTTGTCGTACACATATCGCATGGACATGGTCGTCCCCTTGGGCAAAAATACCGGTTCCTCGTAGCGATAGTCTCCTTGCCAGTTGAAATC
>CAZMLP010000979.1:0-2148 GCA_964566745.1 uncultured Verrucomicrobiota bacterium
GCGGCGAGCTGGAGAGCATCGTGCGCGAGGGGCGGCTGGACGCCAATCAGCGAGACCGCCTGGGCAGCTTGCTCGAAGAGGTGGAGCGGCTGGCCAGCATTGTCGAGGGACTGTTTGCGATCTCGCGGCTGGACGCCGGCGAGGCGCAGGCGGAATGGGTGCGGTTTGACCTCGCCCAACTGGCCGCATCCACCGCCGACCAAATGGGGCTGCTCGCCGAGGACAAGGGGATCAAGGTCGCCACCCGCGCCGGCCAACCGGTGTGGGTTCAGGGCGACCGCGCGCGTCTGAAGCAGGTGGTGGTGAACCTGCTCGACAACGCGATCAAATACACTCCGCGTGACGGCAAGATCACACTGAGCATCGCCCCGCGCGAAGACAAGGCGGTTCTGGCCATTTCCGACAACGGCATCGGCATTCCGGCGGAATTCCATTCCCATGTGTTTGACCGTTTTTTTCGCGTGGACAAAGCCCGTTCCCGCGACGGCGACTCTGGTGGCGCGGGGCTGGGACTCTCCATTGTGAAATCCATTTGCGCCGCCCACAACGCCCGCGTGGAGGTGGCCAGCGCGCCAGGCAGGGGCAGCACGTTTACTGTGGAACTGCCGCTGGCGCCCGGCAATGGCATCACTCAATCAGGAACTTTATGAGCCAACTCTCCCCAATCCTCAACTCCAAGCCGCCACGGAGGCGACCGCTTCCCGCCGTGTGCCTGCTGGGAATCGCGCTGGCCGGGGCGGCCTGCGCGGGCAACGAAAAGGAAGCGGTCCCGAACAGCGCCGCCACCCCGGTGGCCGTGGCCAAGGTTGTTCGCGAGAACCTCTCCCGCGAAGTGGCCGTGGACGCCGAATTTAAACCGTACCAGGAAATCGACCTCCACGCGAAGGTCTCGGGATACTTGGAAACCATCAAGGTGGACATTGGCGACCGCGTTGCCGCCGGCCAGTTGCTGGCGACGCTGGAGATTCCCGAATTGCAGGACGACCTGGCCCGCTCGAAAGCGGTCGAGCAGCGCAGCGTGGAGGATGTGGCGCGGGCGCAAGCGGCATATGACGACACCCACCTGGCCCTGACGCGGTTGACGGCCATCGACAAGAGCCGCCCCAACTTGATTGCCGCGCAGGAGCTGGACACGGCCAAATCCCGTGACGCGGCCAACGCGGCAGCCCTTTCCGGCGCGAAGGCGCAAGTGGAGGTGGCGAAAGCGGAGACACGGAGATTCCAGACGATGGTCAATTACTCCCGGATTAGCGCACCGTTTGCGGGAGTGATCACCAAACGCTACGCCGATCCTGGCGCGTTGATCCAAGCGGGCATCTCCTCGAGCACGCAGACGTTGCCATTGGTCCGCATCTCGCAGATTAACCGGTTGCGACTGGTCTTTCCGGTTTCCGTCTCTTACGTGAGCCAGATAAGAGAGGGCGGTCCGGTGGAGGTGCGGGGCGACGCGTTGCCAGGCCCGGTGTCGGGGACAATTTCCCGCTTCACCCGCAAAGTGGATGCCGCCACTCGTAAAATGGAGGTGGAGGTGGATGTTGCCAATCCCGATTTCAAGATCATCCCTGGCATCTATGCCACCGTGATGTTGAAAGTCGGCGAGCGAGAGAAAACGCTGGCTGTGCCTGCCGAGGCACTATCCCGGGGAAAGGCTGGCGCCACCGCGTTTGTCGTCAATCGCGAGAACCGCATCGAGGAGCGCTCCGTGACGCTCGGCGCGGAAAGCCCAGGAAGAATCGAGGTGTTGAGCGGGCTGAGTGAAAATGACCTGGTGATGATCGGCAGCCGGACACAAGTGCGACCTGGCCAGTTAGTCCAACCCAAGTTGATCGAGACAGGAGGCACCCCGTGAGTCATTCGCCAACGATAGCAGAATTGGAGGCTCTGCGTCAGATTGACACCTGCACGCTGGCCAACACCATCGAAACGTTGCACCCCCGCCTCCGCAACGAGGGCTACATGGACAGCAGCATTCGATGCGTGTTTCCCAAGCTGGGGCCGCTCCTGGGCCACGCCGTGCCGGTGGAAATCCGCTGCTCCTCACCACCGACAAAAGGCGGCCACTATCTCGAACGCACAGACTGGCTGAACTATGTGGCCAGCATTCCGGCGCCTCGCGTGGTGGTGGTGCATGACGTGGATGAATTCCCC
>CAZMLP010000980.1:0-6584 GCA_964566745.1 uncultured Verrucomicrobiota bacterium
CCCTTGACGCACGGCATGTTCATGCCGCGAATGATGTCCAGGCATTCTTTCGGGTTGGCGTTGTAACCGACCACGTCCCCCAAGCAGGCGTAATGTGTCACCCGCTGCTTTTTTGTGTCGTCCAGCACGACCTCGAGCGCCTCAAGATTGGCGTGAATGTCGGCAATGATCGCGTACCTCATCTTCGCAACGTTTCAACCGATGATTTCAAAACCGCGGAATCCGCCCCGCGCCTCGGCCCAGTTAATGTCTTCCGACTTGATCAATTGACCCACTCCGGAATCCCGGATGGCCTGCTGGAACGCTTCCAGTTCCGCGCGGTCGCCCTCGGCGACAAGCTCGACGCGTCCGTCCGCCAGATTACGCACCGTGCCAGTGACCTCGAAGCCGGGCGTGATCGCCTTCACTGTGTAGCGAAAGCCCACACCCTGCACGCGGCCCGAATAATTGACCAGCAACCGGTTTCGGCTCATGGCGCAAACAGCGAACCCTGACTTTTCCCGGAGACAGCGAGCGCGCGTCCGGCGGGAAAACCGACAAAGACAGCGGCAATTTACGGCAGAAATCAAGCCACATTCGCCGGATCGCGCGCAACTGCGATTCCACGCCCCTGTCCTTTCCCGCGCACAGCCCGCTTGAAGCCAGGCAGGCCACCGCCTTCCCCGCCTAAATGCCCGCGCAAAGACCGGTGTGAACCGGCTTACGCCAGCTCCAGTTCCGACACGTCCACCTTCACCGCCGCCGCCTGCGCGATGAAGTCCAGGCGCAACATCACCGTGGTCACGCCGTGACGTTGATCCACCCAGCCCTCCATGCCGCGAAGCGGCCCGGCCTTGATACGGACCCGCCGTCCCTCGCCGATTTCCGGCGCCTGGCGGACTTCCAAGTCCGTTTCCAGCGCCTTGAGGATATCCCCCAGCTGCTGGGCGAATAACCCCTGATCGGGGACGTCCAGCAGGTTGGCGACATAATCGCTCTGATACACTCGACGGGCTTGGCCGGGAGCCAAGTGAAGGAAAAGGTAGTTCGGGAACAACGGCTTGTAAAACACGACCTTTTTGCCCCGGTATTGCCTGACGCTCCGGTAGCAGGGAAGGGTCGAGCGGAACCCTTCCCGCTCGCAATACTGCGCGAGCTTCTTTTCGCACCGCGGGCGAGTATGGGCCACAAACCAGAGGAGTTCTCCTTCTGGCACGGGGGGCGAATTCTCGTCGTTCACGGACATGCCCCGATGCTTGGGCAGACCGTTCGTCCGACGCAAACCAAAAGACCGCCGGGACGCGCGAGCGGAAAATTCTGTCCGTAAAGGAAACAAAAAGCCCGGGCAAGTTCATGCGGCGAACCGGCCCGGGTTTCGGAAACGCTCGGGACTATTTAACTCCGTGGGTGGTGAGGCTCCAAGTGGCTTGAACGGGATCGGCCAATGAGTCCACCACCTCGCGCGCGACTGGCTGGTCGCCGAAGGTAATCACCCCGCCGCCGCTGCGTCCCCCGCGTTTGAAAAAGACGCGCAACAACTGGGTCTGGCCGCGGGCAAGAGGCTCTCCGTCGGCGGTCACCAGCACAATTCCAACCTTGCCCGCCGCCGCGCCGGTTTCGTTGACCTGCACGGTGAAACCGGACTTGCCTCCCTCGTAGGAGATGCCGTCAAACCGGGCCCGGCTGGCGTCGAAGTTCAGGCTGAAAGCCACGCCGGTCTCGTCGCCAGTGCTGTTCAAGACCACGGCCGCCTCCATGCCGTCCGGCGCGGAGACCAACGTCAGGTTTCGGACATTTAACGCGGCAGTGGCCACCGGGGAGCCGCCCCCAAAACGGGCGGGAGCAATCGGCGCGGACGGTCCTCCTGCGAGCGTGAGGGGATCCAAGCCGGCCGCGTAGCGGCCTGCCTGCACCCAATCGGCCACTGTGATCTTGCCGTCACCCAGGGAAGAGCGCGGGGCGCAATCCACCCGCTGGAATTCAGAGCCGGACGCGGGCTGGTCCAGACCAGCGGCGTAACGGCCCACTTGAACCCAGTCGGCGATGGTGACCGAGCCATTCCCGCCCGGTCGCGGCGACGCGTCGGCCTCATAACCGGTGGTATTAAAGGTGATCACGCCTGGCGTGTAACCCGTCGGCAAAGAAGCGGCCGCGGGGTCCACCACCTCGCGCGTCACCGGGGAGTCACCGAATTGAATGGCGGTGGATGTGGATCCGGCGCCACTTCCAATTTGAAATGTAACCAGCAGAATCTGGTTCGTGCCGGCGGGCAAGGAACCGCCGCCCGGCAACGCCACCGCGAAGCCCAAAGAGCCAATTGACTGGCTGGAACGATTTATGTTCAGGGTCGCGCCAGTGGCTCCGCTTCCCAGTTCCGCACTCACATAGGCGAGGGCCTGGGTGTCAAAACTCAGGCTGAAGCCCATGGCGTTTTCACCCCCTGGTCCCGCCAGTTCGACCGGCACCACGACTGTCCCGCCGACCGCGCCAGAGGCGCTCACCACCCGCAACTGCCGGGCCGCCGAGGAGCCGACCGTCACCAGAAACTCGCGCGTGGCGGACAAGGATCCATCGGACACTGTGACCGCAATTCGTGCGGCGCCCGTCTGCCCGGCCGCCGGGGTCACTGTTACTGTGCGATTCGCCCCCGCGCCCCCGAACACGATGTTGCCACCGGGCACCAGTGCTTGATTGGAAGAGGCCTTGGACAAGGAAAGCTGGTCCGCCGAGGTATCCTCGTCGCCAATAATGAACGACAATGGGCCGATAACCGTGCCACCGGTGACTTGCTGGTCGGGGATGGCCGAGATCGTCGGCGGTGTGTTGGGTTTTACCACGGTCAGCAAGAAGCTGCTGCTAGCGTTGAGTTGCCCGTCTGACACCGTCAAGGTGATCGTGGCCGTTCCCACGGCGTTGGTTAGCGGTCGAACGGTCACGAAGCGGCCGCCGCCGGAAGTGGTTACCGTAATGTTTGAATTTGGCACCAGGGATTGGTTGGACGAGGAGCCTGTCACCGTCAAACTGCCGGGAGTCTCCGCGTCTGAAACCGTGAAACCGATGCCGCCAGCCACTCCGTTGCGGGAAATGGTCTGGTTCGGGATGGTGGAGATGGTCGGCGCGGTGTTGGCGGAGACCGTCAAATGGAAAGTGGCGTTTGCGACGGCGCTGCCATCATTGGCCATGATCGTGATTGCAGCCGTGCCGGTTTTGCCGGCGGCGGGTGTGAGCGTCACCAAGTTCGTCAGCCACCCGAACCGGTTGGGATCACCGGCAGGAACCTGGCTGAGAGCAATATTGGCGTCCGGTAACAGGTCCTGATTCTGAGAATGAGCCGTAATCACCAAGCTGGCCACCGGCGTGTCCATGTCAGAGATTAGAAATGGCAACGGCCCGATCGCGACGCCCGTCAGTGTAACGAGATCGGGAATCGAATAAATAAACGGCGGGTCATTAACGGGTTGTACCGTCAAATTAAACGAGGCGCTGTTGGTAAGGCCGCCTTGGTCTGTGACAACTAGGGTGACAATGGCAGTGCCGAATTGATTGGTCGTCGGGGCGACGACCACTGTCCGGGTGCTCTCGGAACCGTGGAATGTGAAACTGCCGCCCGATACCAAGAGGGGATTGGATGAAAAGGCGGAAACTACGAGCTTGGCGACCGGGGACTCGGAATCATTCACAGCGAAAGTGATAGGGTCCGTATGGCTATCCTCCAAAATAATGAAATCAGTGGACCCAGGCGCCAAGGAAATGTCGGGCGGGGTGTTTGGCGCAGTGGGAGCATTCGGGAAATACGCGTAAGTTGAGTCCACCAAAGAGGGGCCATTGTTGCCACCGTAAACGATCATGGAGGTTCCCGTCCAAACTGCGGAGAGACCCGCCCGGGCTGGAGCACTTGTTGCCAAGGTGGGGACCCAAGTGTCCGTGGCGGGATTGTACCGTCCGCCAGTGTTCAACGAACCGGGATTACCTCCACCCCAAACAATCATTTCCGAGCCTGTCCAAACAGCGGCCGCATGCTGCCGGTCCGACGGGGCGTTGAGGAGGGACATTGGCCGCCAAGTATCCGTGCCCGGATTGTAGATGGCACCGTCACTAGTGAAACTACCACTCCAGACAATCATTTCACCGCCGGTCCAGACGGCGACATGCAACCAGCGGGGTGAAGGCGCGCCGATGGTGGAAATCGGACGCCAAGTGTCGGTTGCTGGATTATAGCGGCCACCCGTGTTCAACACACCCCCTCCGCTGCCGACACCGCCCCAATAAATAACTTCGCTCCCGGTCCAGATCGCTGAGGGCCAGTATCTTTCAACCGGGGCTCCAACCGTTGACATTGGTGACCATGTGTCAGCGACCGGATCATAGCGACCACCTGTGTTCACGGGATGCAAATCTGTGTCTGTGCCACCCCACACCAGCATTTGAGATCCGGTCCACACCGCTTGGGTGGCGGTTCGGCGCGAAGGCGCGCCATTGGTGGATATTGCCTGCCAAGAGTCTGTAACTGGATCGTATAACGCCCCGTCATTTCGCGCGACTCCGAAGCCTTCCCCGCCCCACACGATCATTTTCGACCCGGTCCATACCCCCATATGAAAGGCGCGGGCAGTGGGCGCGTTGACTTGGCTGATCGGACTCCAAGAGTCATTGGCCGGATTATACCGCCCTCCGTTCCCCAAAGCGCTGGCCCCAGACGGGTAGCCCCCCGCCGTCTCGCCGCCCCAAATGAGCATCTCATTGCCGGTCCAAACGGATGCATGATTCCATCGTGGCCCGGCATAGCCAACGTTTGCACGCGCCTCCCACCGTTCCTCTGCGCGGATATGTGTGCAGATGGCAAAGAATGCCAGTAAACAGTTCGACGACCCGTTTTTCATAGTTTTACCCTCTCTGATTAGACGTAAACAACACCAGTCTCGCTGCGGCTCAAATTGCAGTCAACTCTAAATCAACTGCTTGCCTCGGACTGATAGCCGCCAGTTCGCAGTTAGTTCCGACGAAAGAAACTTCCTGTAACCGCGAAAAGATAGCAAATCTCACGCCAAAAACGAACCGATTGCAAAGTAATGCCACTTGCAAAATGCAGCAACTTCACCAGTTTCTAGGTGTCGATTTCATGACGAAATGAAGATTCTTGGCGGTCTGTGATCACCCATTCGATGGCCCCGGCCCCGTGTCAAATTGGCGGCGTTGAAGAGCCTCGTAAAACCCTTGCTTATTCGTCAACAGCCTGTGAAATGCTGCCCCAACCAGGCGTGGGAGTGATCGGACTCAGAGTCGGAGTGTGAAATTCGCGGTGAAAGAAAAGGGTGGTGCACCAAGCGTATCCGTTGATTGGCCCGAACCCCTTCATATCCACTTGAATCAAGCCGCTTTGGCGAAGGGCCGCGCTTGCTTTTTGGAACCAGTCCGAGTTGTCGAGCACGATTATTCCGCCGGGTTTGAGCCGCAGAACCGCCTCCGCTGCGCACGCGGCGCGGTGAGAGCCATCCACCACGACAATGTCAAAAGAGGTGGGTTCTCCGCGAAGGCTTCCCATGTAATCCTCCTTGTTTTGGACCAGTCTCAAATCCAAATTGGCTGGTTTGCGTTTGCTGACTTCCGTGTGCCAAGCCGGATCGTTCTCGATGCTAACCACCTGCTTTGCGCGAGCCGCCCAAAAAAGCGAGCTGTTTCCTGATCCAAACTCGAAGACCGTTTTGTCCCGCAAGTCGAGTTGGGAAAGATACTCAATCGCTGGATAAGTGTACCAAGGCAATGGAGCTCCCTTGCAATCCACGGGAAAGCGCGTTTTCGTGCTGCGCGCGTGGCCAAAATCACGTCGCAGACGGGTCATGCACTGAAAGCTTTTCACCCAGGAAACAAGAAAACCCCGCAGTGCTAGCATCGGATTGTTCATCTCCAACAATCGAGTATGGTTTGTGGCCTTCAGTGTCAAGCCCTCCTCCTGCCATTGGCCGCTGCTTGAAGGGCGGCTTTTGCATTGCCTTCACCGGAGGATCGTGCTCTGGATTTGCCGCGCCCGGCGCGGTTCATGATTATCCACCAGCTCATTTTGCGGCATTTGCGGCATCGCGATGATCCGGGATTTTATTTGCTTCAGGCGCAAGACGCCATCCGGTGGATTGCGAAGGGCGGGGTGGTGGCCGGCCGGGGCTTGGAGGTGCTGGATTTGGGGTGCGGACACGGCGTCTTTGGGGCCGAGTTGGCCAAGCTCGGCTGCAAAGTGACGTTCGCGGATTTCCGCAATGATCTGCTGCCCGAACTGGCGGGCGCGGAGTTCAAACGCATTGACATCGACAAGGAGGATATCTCCACGCTGGGGGCGTTCGACCTCGTGATTTGCTCCAACGTCCTTGAGCATCTTTCCAAACCCGCGCAATTCATCCGCAATGCCGGCAAGCTGCTCAAACCGGGCGGACGGCTCTTCCTGAGTTGGACCAATTGGCTTTCTCCTTGGGGCGGGCACGAGTTCTCGCCATTTCACTACCTCGGCCCGCGCCAGGGGCATCTCATTTACGACCGCGTCGTTAAAAAGAAGCGCCTCCACACGCCGTATGTGGACCTCTTTCCCACGCATATCGGGCAGATGATGCGCCTCG
>CAZMLP010000981.1:0-5519 GCA_964566745.1 uncultured Verrucomicrobiota bacterium
CTTCAACTAACACCCGTCTGCGAATCTCGCTCCAGTCGTCCATATTGCGATACATGCTTCATGGTTAAAGAAGCCGCCGCAATTTTGGACCGCCCTGTCACACACGTGACCCCCGCCTCACTTTTCAACCGCCGTTTACATCAGGCCATATTTTTCGGCCAACTTGGAGCCGATGTATGCCCGTAGCTCGTGGATTTTTTTCTCCGTTTCCCAGCCGAGTGACTTCATCCAGGCGCCAATGCGTTCAAATACTTTGTGTGTCACCTCGGTTTTGGACCCAAGCAGGACCGGCTCGTTTGGTTTCCGGAGCGGCTCCAGTTTGGCCCAAGCGTCGGGGATGACAGGGACCTTCACGATTTCACCATCCTTACCGAGCATGTTGGAGATCAGCCAGATTTGGTCGCCTTGAAGGGAAAACCAGTTCCACAAAACGCGACGGATTTCCCCTTTCCGCAATCCGCATCCCACCGCCAGCCAAAACGCTTTATACAGGTTTGGGTCGCTGTCTTTGAATGCCTGGACCGAGGTGAACGTGTTGGCGACTATTTCTTCGGGGGGCGGGGCGTAATCAGGGAATGACCGCTTGAAAACGGGTTCGCGCACGAACTCGTCTATGTGGTGGGGCAAAGTGATGTTACTGTCCCGGTAAGCGATGAGCATTCGGCTGCTAAACAAACTTCGGGCCTGTCCAAGCTCGGAGTTGCCGGTAATCCACGCCTTGCGCCGTGCGCGTTCAACCTCATCGCCGGTATTGCCGGCAATGTAGGTTCTTACCAACTGGTCCTTGAAGTCGCGAACGAGTTTGCTGGTCAGGATCGAGGAGGGTAACGCCACGATTTGATCGTTGTCTTTGGCCAGCGTGTCGCGGAGCAGCTTTTTGAGCAGGCGGACGTTGTTGACGAGCGTTCGCTCGCTGATGAGCTGGGCGGCGGTCTTCTGGTAGGCGGTGATGATTTCTCCAATGGTGCTAAGCTGTTTGGGTTCGTCCGGTTCCGGTGTCTCGCCCCATTTGCGACCGCGTTCCCTTCGGACCAGGACGGCGGCGCGGGTTTTGGCTGCGCCTTTTTGATTGGTGTCGAGGCTGCGCAACAGGCGTTTTCCGCCCGTTTGAAAATGAATATACCAGCATCCCTGTTCGCCGTATCTACGGAAGATCTTGTAGGACCTTCCGTCCACCGTGACCCGGAAAGATTCGGATGTCGCTGGAGATGCAGGTTTCACCGGCACATACCGCCACATACCGCTCTATAAGGCAAACTGTAACTTTGAGAGAATTGTGATAAACCTCAGAAAACGGCCAGAATTCGGCCATTTACTGCCGATTCTGGATGAATCAAGAAATGAAGCTCCCTTGAACAATGTTCATGGCCTGCGATGACGCCCGCAGTATGGCTCATTGCCTCGATTTGCTCAACCTTTTGCCGGCGGAAGGATCTCGACGATTTCCGCCAGCGGACGTTGTTTGGGGTCGGCAAGGGTGTTGCGCCGCCCGTAAAGCGTGTGCCTGCCGGTGACGCGCAACGACTGGCGGATGAAATCGTCCGCCTCAATTTGCAGGAATGCCTTGGGCCGGCTGCTGTGCGCCACCTCGGAAGTTTCGAGAATCTTTCCAAGTGGCAACCGCTCCTCCAGAATCAGCCGGCGCGCATGGGGCGAGAAAAGCATCAGGTTGATTTTGATCGCGCCGAACTCCACCGGCTCGCCTGTGTCGTCCAGCAACAGCAGCACCTCCCGAAAATAGGCGTCGCCCCGTTGCTCCCGCCGCAACACCTCAATGTGGATCGAGCGTTTATGGTGCTTCGCCAGCGTCGGGGTCATGTCGTCGTTGTGAACCAGCAACGAGCGATACGGCTCCGGCATTTTCTCGCCTGGAATGGTGCGAATGGCCGGCAGGGCGCGACCGGCTTGCGCGTAGAACTCGTCCAGCGGGTAGGCGTGCGGCATCACCGCTGGCGCTCCGCTTAAAAGGTTTGAATCGGAGGGTGTCATGTCGGGGAAAGCTTTTTCCGGCGGGCCAGCTCGCGACGATACTCGTCGGTTTGCAGGCCGATTTGGCGGACAGGAATTTCTTTGAACCCGAGCGCGCGGGCGGGCGAATCCTTCTGAAGACGAAAGTCGAACCGGGCGGGCGCGACGAATTTTGGGTCGGAGCCTGTGAAATTGTCATGCTGGTCAAGCCAGCGGCTCTCCGCGTGCCAGCCGAGGTCCAGCCACTTGCCGACGCAGATGTTGCGCGCGACCACGTTATGCTCGGGCGGGACACCGGCGCCTGCCGCGTACCAAGCATCCAGCCCGGCCAATTCTGGATATCGCCGCCGGTAGAGATCGGCCGGCACAGCGGCGAGCTGCTTTTTCATGTAGTCGTACACCATGTCATGCCAAACCGGCGAACGGTCCAGACCGCGTCCGTCAATTTGGACGGCCGGATGGCAATCCACAAATATGTTGTTCTTCACTCGATGATCCCGTCCGCCGCCGAGAAAGACCGCGCGTTGCACTTTGTAAAAAATGTTCCCGTAAATTTCCGCGCCGCTCACGCAGTCATCCATGTAAACTCCCATCGAACCCATGCCGACTCCGCCAGTGTCGTGGATGAAGTTGTGCCGGATCCGGTTGCCGCGAAACGTCCAGTCCCGCCCGGCGTAAATGGCGCCGACGTCACCCGTTTCCAAGGCGACATGATGAATCTCATTGAACTCAATGAGATGGTCATTTCCGCTGTACAGAATCGCGCAATGGGGATGGTCCTCGATCAAATTGTGCATGGCCCGGTTGCCGACGCCGTTGATCAAAATCGCGGGCACGTAGCATTTCGACCAGCGGCCTTGCCGTTGGAAATGGCAATTCTCCACGGCGAGGTTGCCGGGCGAGAGGGTTGACCGGTCGCCACCGGCAAGCGAGACGCCGCCATCGCCTGTGTCCGTGATGTCACAACCGGTGACCAAATGGCCGTGTCCGCCATTGACGTTCACCCCTGCGTTGCCAATCAATCGCATGACACAGGCCGCGACACGGTTGTGTTCCCCGTCGTGAATTTCCACCGCGCTTGCTCGCGTTGCCTCCAGTGTGAATCCGCGTATCGTCACATTGGAAACACCCGTCATGCGGATCATGGGCTGATCCAGCGTGGAAAGCAGTGTTTCGGCGGGCGTGGCGGAATCGGGCGGCCAGAAATAGATGACTTTTTTAGCGCGGTCCAAGTACCATTCGCCCGGCCGGTCCAGTTCCTCCAGGACGTTTAAAAAATAGAACCGCTGCCCTTTGCGGAAACCGTAGAGTCCGTGCGGCGCGGCGGTTTGAATCAAGTGCCGTTCGCGATCCAAGGTGGCAACCCGCTCGTAGGAATTGGCCCAATCCCATGCCCAATAGCCGTGCACCCACACACTGGAAGTGTCACGCCACTTTCCGGGTCGGTCTCCGGCGTAAATGAATCCTCCCGGAAGGTCGCCAATCTCGCCGCCATGATCGTCATTTTTCCCCGCCGTGGCGGGGAAACCGGCGATACGCTCGAACTCGCCCTCATTGGGCCAGCGGGCCAAGGTCATGGGCTTTCCGTTATAAAACAACTCGGCGTGCGCGGGTGTTTGCGCGCGGCCGAAGCCGCGCGACTTCATCTCGGCGAAGACATTTTCAGGCAAGGAACTGATATCCGCTTGAACGACGTGCCGCCGCGCGGCGGGATCGAGGCGGGACAAAATGTCCGCATCTCTGACCGGCAGAAATGAGGTGATTTTGGCACCACCCAAAAACCGGACGGCCTCGGAAGGGTAAGCGCGGTAAATGACCGGCGAGGCGGGCGTGGCACTGTCAGTCGCGCTCAATTCAAAACTGTTGGTGCGATAGTAGCTTCCTCCCCGTAACCAGATCGTGGTGGGGCCGCTGGTTGGCTTTCCGTCTCGCCGCGCGGCTCGGGCGGCGTCCCGCGCGCGCTCCAGGGTCGCGAACGGCTTTCTTTTTGATCCGGGATTTTGGTCGTTGCCATTGACGGCAACGTAAAAGTCATTCGCCAGCAACGCGCCGCCCGCTCCCGCCAGCGACAATGCAAAAACGGCGATCCGCAGTAGCGCCATTCGCGATTCCCAAACCGCGCGCTGGTGGCGTCGGTCAGACATACCGCGCGCCCCGGTGCTCCGGCAGGAAAAACTCGTGCAACAGACGGTCAACTTGCAGCAACCCTTCGCGGTTCAGATTGATGCGATCGCCTTGCACATCCCCAAAACCCCAATCGTGAATGGTCTTCAACTGGGGAGCGAAGACCACTCGCGGGTCGCCGCCGAATTTTTTTGTGAAATAGTCCGCGCTCACGCTGCCGAGCTTGAGTTGCAGGATAAATTCGCGAATGAACCGCTCTTGGCCGGTTGGTTTAAGCGCGCGATAGACCGGCAATTTGCCCGCGTTCACCGCGGCGACGTAGGGATCGAAATCGTGATGGTTTTGGTAGTGCGTCCCGCCGATGTGTCCAAAACTTGCCACGCCAAGCGAGAGAAGGTCGGCGCCTGCCCAGAGCCGGTCGCGATAAATGAACTTGGTCTTCTCCTTGTTTTTCACCGCCGTGTAGGCGCTGCTGACCGTGTAGCCCGCGCGCTCCAATTCGGTGAACGCGTAATTGACCCAGCCGCGCTTCGTTTCCCAGTCGGCCACCGGGGCGTTGAGTTTGCCGTCGGCCTTCATCTGCTGGTAGATGGTGGTGTTGTAAGGCACCTCCATCTGGTAGATGGTCACGCTATCGGGCGCGAGTTCGACCGTCTTTTTGACACAATCCTTCCAGTTCGCCTCGGTCTCCTCGACCATTCCCGCGATCAGGTCGATGTTGATTTGCGGAAAGCCAAGCTCGCGCGCGTAGCCATAGGCGCGCCAAATTTCCTTGGAGCGATGCGCCCGGCCGTTGATCTCCAGCACGTGATCGTCAAAATTCTCCACGCCCAGGCTCAGGCGGGTCACGCCCATCTCGCGAATGGCCTTGAGCTTGTGATCCGTCAATGTGCCCGGCTCGCACTCAAAGGTAACCTCCTCGGCGCCGTCCCAGGAAATCAGGCTCTTCATCCCGTCGGTCAGATACTTTAACTGGTCCACCGACAGGTAACTGGGGGTGCCGCCGCCGAAATAGACGAAGTTCGCCTTGCGTCCGCCGATGACCGGTTGCCGCGAATAGATTTCCAACTCCTTCAGCGCCGCGTCGAGATAACCCCGAATCGCGGCGGAATCCTTGTCCGTGTAAACGCGGAAATAGCAGAAGTGGCAGCGCTTGCGACAAAACGGAATGTGCAAATAGACGCCGAGTGGCGTGCCGGGCACGGGGGGGCGCCGCAACGCGGCCTCGAATTCCGGCAAAAACTCCGGCTTCCAATACGCGAACGGCGGATAGTTGGAGACAAAATAATTGCCGACCGTGGTTTCTTTCTGAATCGGTGGCGCGGCTGGGGTTGCCGGGGGCGGCGCTATGTTGATCGTGCTCATGGTCTGCTCAATTTCGGTTGCCCGCGCGAATACCGCGCCAGGCGAAAGCTTATTGCGTTAGT
>CAZMLP010000982.1:0-4625 GCA_964566745.1 uncultured Verrucomicrobiota bacterium
CCTGGTACGGTCACTTGAAATTCAAGTCGGCTGCCCTGCCAAAGGTCATCCTGGCGAGCTGGGGCATTGCCTTTTTTGAGTATTTGCTGATGGTGCCGGCCAACCGTTTTGGCAGCAACACATACAGCGCCACGGAACTGAAGATCATTCAGGAGGTGGTCACCCTTTGCGTCTTTTCCGGCTTCGCCGTGCTCTACCTGGGCGAGCGCGTGAAGTGGAATCACATCGCCGCCTTCGCTTGCATCATGGCGGCGGTGGCGTTTACGTTCCTGCCCAAAAAGTAATCGGGAGGCCGCTCCCGCCAATGCCATGAGCGACAATTTTTACGCGCACCTCAAGTTCAACCCGGACGGTTTGATCCCCGCCATCATTCAGGAGCAATCCACCGGCCGGGTGCTGATGATGGCCTGGATGAACCGCGCCTCCATCGAAAAAACTTTGGAAACCGGGAAGACCTGGTTTTGGAGCCGCTCCCGCCAAAAATACTGGATGAAGGGCGAGTCCAGCGGTCATGTGCAGGTGGTGAAGGACCTCGCGTTCGATTGCGACGGGGATACCCTGCTCATCCAAGTGGAGCAAACCGGCGCCGCCTGCCACGAGGGCTTCAAATCATGCTTCTTCCGCTCGGTGGGCGGGCCGGACGGGGCGTTCCGGGAAACCGAGCCCCGGCTCGAGACACCGGAACAGATGTACGGAAAGAAATAATGGACCAGCTCGTCGCCTTTGATCGCCAGTCCTACTTCATTTTCCTTGGCGTGCTGGCATTGGGGCGGGGCATGGACATTTTAAGCACATGGATCGCCACACCACGCTTGCTGTTGGAGGCCAATCCGCTCGCGCGACGGCTTGGCTGGAAATGGGGCGCGGTGCTGAATGTGACGCTTTGCGTGCTGCTGGCGGCATGGCCGATGCCGGCCATTGTGGTGGCCACCACCAGTTTCCTCGTCGCGAGTCGCAACTTTCAGTCCGCGTGGCTCATGCGGTCGATGGGCGAGGCGCGCTACCAGTGCTTCATCGCCGACCAATTGTCCCAAACGCCGTGGGCCCTGTTTTTGTTCTGTGTGCTCGCCCAGGCGACCCTCGTGGCATTGATCGGCGCCGCGCTGATGGTGTATAGTGGCTGGCAACTCGTTCCTTTTGGCGTCGGTTCCGGAATGATCACTTACGGTGTGGCCATCGCCTTTTACACACTTTTGGCCGCGTGGCGCCGGCGATCCAGCGGAACAATTTGAACGGCTGACCGATAGAGCAAAAAAGAATTTCAATGCCCTGGCCAGATGGCGCCGGGACGACCAGAGCAACATGCACTCACCGACACAGGCGGAATTTTTGAAGCTGGCCGCGACGGGAAATTTAATCCCCGTGACGCGCCGCATCCTGGCCGATTTTGAGACGCCGCTCTCGGCGTACCGTAAAATTCGCGGCCAGGGCGAATCGTTCCTTTTTGAATCGGTCGAGGGTGGCGAGCATCTTGGCCGCTACTCGTTCGTCGGTTGCAATCCGCGCGCGGTGATCCGCCAGGAGGGCAACCAAGTCCGGGTGATTCAGAACGGCAAGGTGACCGCGCAATGCACCGTCAAACGCGGGCCAAATTCCAGCGGCGCCAATTCAGTGCGCGACGGGCTGGAGGTCGTTGAAAAGGTCATGGGGCAGTACCGCCCGGTGGCATTGCCCGGTTTGCCGCGTTTCACCGGCGGCGCTGTCGGCTTCATCGGTTACGAGTTCATCCACGACGTCGAACCGGTGGTGCCGCGCCCCGCGCGCGACGAGTTGGGCACGCCGACAATGTATTTCCTGATTGCCGACGAGTTGCTGATTTTCGACCGCGCGGCGCAGACGATCACCATTCTCGTCAATGCCGTGATTGAAAACGGGGTGACTCCGGAGGAAGCCTACGAGCAGGCCACGGGAGAGATCGAACGGCTGATTTCCCTGCTGGAACAGCCGACCGAGCATCATCCCGTCACGTTGCCGGATGACGTGGCACCCGTGCCCTTCGAGTCGAACATCACGCGCGCAAAATTTGAGGCGAACGTGCTGAAGGCGAAAGAATTCATCACCGCTGGCGACATCATTCAGGTGGTCGGCTCGCAACGGTTCTCCTCACCGGTGAAGGCGCAGCCCTTGGACGTTTATCGCGCGGCCCGCTCCATCAACCCCTCGCCGTACATGTTCCTGCTCGAACTTGACGGCTTTTCGCTGGTGGGCGCCTCGCCCGAGCTGCACGTTCGCTGCGAGGACCACAATGTCGAGATTCGCCCGATTGCGGGAACGCGTCCGCGCGGGAAAACTCCCGAGCAAGACCTCGCCAATGAGCGAGAGTTGCTCGCGGATCCGAAGGAACGGGCCGAGCACGTGATGCTCGTGGACCTGGCCCGCAACGACATTGGGCGCGTCTGCGACTTCGGCTCCGTGCAAGTGAAGGACTTGATGGTGATCGAGCGCTACAGCCATGTGATGCACATCGTCTCGCAAGTGGAGGGCAAGCTGTCCAAAGGGCGCAGCATGTACGACTTGATGCGCGCCACGTTTCCGGCCGGCACGTTGAGCGGCGCGCCCAAGGTGCGGGCGATGCAACTCATCTCGGAGCTGGAGCAAACCACGCGCGGGCCCTATGGTGGTTGTGTCGGCTACTTTTCCTTCAACGGCAACCTGGATTGCTGCATCACCATTCGCACCGCTTTGATCAAGGACGGGAAAGCGCATGTGCAGGCGGGCGGCGGCTGGGTGAACGACTCGACCCCGGCGGGCGAGTTCGAGGAGACGGTGAACAAATCCAAGGCCATGCTCAAGGCTGTGGCGCTGGCGGAAAGCTTCGCGCGACCCGAGTGATCGCCCGCGCCGCTTGGAACCACACGCCCCCATCTGGATCGCCGCGTTGGCCGTGACCTTTATCGGCGTGTCGAAGGCGGGTTTCGGCGGCGGCCTCGGCATCCTCACCACGCCGCTCTGCGTGCTGGCCTTCGGCAGTAAAAACGCCATCGGCATTTTGCTTCCCCTGCTCTGCGCTGGGGATGCGTTTTCGCTCTACCATTATTGGCGCAAGTGGGAGTCGGCGAATCTCAAATACCTGCTTCCGGGCGTGGTGGCCGGGGTGATCGTTGGCGTGCAATTGATCGGCCACGCCTCGCCCCGGCAGCTCAATATGGCCATCGGCGTCTTGGCCGTCTCGTTTGTTCTCTTTCAACTCGCGAAGAACGCCATTTTCCGGGCCGAGGGCGCCTTTGCTCCCAATCATAAGATTGGCATTCCCTGTGGCATTGGAGCGGGCATCACCTCGGCCGTGGCACACGGCGCGGGCCCGTTGGTGGCTGTTTTTCTCATTCCGCAACGATTGCCAAAAGAGGTCTATGTGGGCACGAGCGTGCTCGTGTTCACCTGGATCAACTGGATCAAACTTCCTTTCTTCGCCGCGGGAGGAATCATCAATTCCGGCACCGCGCTCACGAGCTTGAAGTTTTTTCCGCTGGTGCCGCTCGGCGTGTGGCTGGGCGTCTGGCTAAACCGCAACGTGTCGGAGGGCTGGTTCAACCGGCTCGTCTATGCCTTCACGTTCGTCGCCGGTTTGGAACTCATTTTCAATCCCGGCGCGGTGAAGTAACCCCTGCTTCACCGCCCTCTTCCGTAAATCGCTTCCGTCAGCGCGGCGCGCATCACGTCCACGGGAGCGGGTTGGCTAGACCATAATTCAAACGCCCGTGCGCCTTGATACAGCAACATTCCCAATCCATTGGCAACCCGGCATCCGGCTTCCCTGGCGGCGCGCAAAAAGGGTGTCTCCGCCGGGCGATAAATCATGTCGTAGGCCCGCCGAGCCTGCCGAAACGCGAATCGGTCCGTGTCGAACGGCAAAGGGTCTGTTGCCTTCAGCCCGGCCGAGGTGGCATTGAGCACCAAGTCCACCGGGCCACTTGGATAACCAACCGTGACGGCCTGGGCCGGAAGGCGTCTCTTGATTTCCATTGCCACCGCCCCGGCTTTGCTCACGGTGCGATTGACGAGGTAAAGATGTCTCACACCCTCGGTCGCCAGGCGCAGCGCCGCGACTCCTCCCGCGCCTCCCGCGCCGAGCAGCAACACCGTTAACTCTTGAAACGCGGCGATTCCTAATTCCTCGCGTAACGAGCGGATAATCGCGTCGGCGTCCGTGTTGTATCCGCGCGCGCGAATCTCGCCGTCAAAATCCGGTGGCAGCTCGCCGAGTGGACGCCAGCCCTGCCCGCCCGTGCTTGCCTCGAAACGAATGGTGTTCACCGCGCCCCAAATCCGCGCCGTCTCGTCCAAATCATCGACCAAATCGAGCGCGAGCAATTTGTGCGGCACCGTGAGGTTCAGACCGAGGAAACGCATCGCCTTGGCGCCGGCAATGGCGGCGCGCAGATCATCCGGCGGCACGTCGAATGCGAAATAACGCCAGTTCAGCCCGAGCGCCTGGATCGCGGCATTGTGCATCGCCGGCGAGGCGGAATGCTTGATGGGATGCCCGTACACCGCGCACACACGCGTGGTGGCGTCGATGGGCTGTTGGAACGGACCGGACACGCGCGGCAAAATAGGGGCGAGGGGAAAACTTCACAAACCCTAAATCCAAATGCGCGCCTCGCCACAAGGCGAAACCGCCAAGG
>CAZMLP010000983.1:0-2504 GCA_964566745.1 uncultured Verrucomicrobiota bacterium
ATGTGCTGCTCTCCGGGCACCACGCCGAGATCGTAAAGTGGCGGCAGGAGCAGGCCCGGTTGCGAACCGGGCAACGGCGGCCGGATTTGTTGGGCGGCGAAGCAACGCCCGGCGCGGCGAAAGAATGAAATTTAACACGTAGAGATTATGAACCAAGCGTTACTGGACAAGATTGAATCGGAGCAATACCGCAAAGACGGCGCGAAATTTAACGTCGGCGACAGCGTGCGCGTTCACACCAAGGTCGTCGAGGGTGACAAGGAGCGTATCCAGATTTTCGCGGGCGTCGTGATCGGCATCCGCGGGCATGGCCTGAACAGCACCTTTACCGTCCGCCGCATCAGCTACGGCGAGGGGGTCGAGCGCGTGTTCCCGACGCATTCGCCGCGCGTGGACAAGATTGAGGTGGAGCGCCAAGGCGCCGTCCGCCGCGCCAAGCTTACCTACCTGCGCAAGCGCGTGGGCAAGGGCGCCGTGGCCGTGAAGGAGAAGGAATATCAAGGCGGTGCCGCCGCGACCGCCCCGGCGAAGTAATTTTCGCCATCCCTCACCAACCGTTTTTGCGAAAGCGAGGCCCCCGGCCTCGCTTTTTTATGTTTGCGCGGTGTCTCACTCGCTTTGTGCGGCGAAGAAACGCGCGCGAAAGCCCCGGGAGCAAAAAGCGGGTTGTGCCTCCGCGGTTTTCCGGGTACACCGCGCGCATGAATCTCTCCGGCAAAATCGCGCTCGTCACCGGTGGCACCCGTGGCATTGGCGCCGCCACCGCCATTTCCCTCGCCCGCGACGGCGCGGATGTCGCCATCGTCGGCCGCAATTCTGATGCCGACGCTACCGCCACGCGCGACGCCATTTTGGCGCTGGGCCGCCGGTGCGAGATCATCCTCGCCGATTGCGGAAAGCCCGACGAGGCGACGCGGTCCGTCAAGGAGACGGAATCCCGCCTCGGCGCCGTGGATGTGCTGGTTCATTCCGCCGGAGGGCCGGTGAACGGCGGCTTGTTTGATCTCACCCCCGAGGCGTGGACGGCCGCGTTTGATGTGCATGTCCATGCCATTTTTTATCTTTGTCGCGCGGTGATTCCCGCGATGAAGACGAAGAAGGAGGGGGCGATCATCCTCATTTCCTCCACCGCCGGGATTCGCGGCATTATCACGAATATCGCGTATCAAACTGCGAAAGGCGCGCTCCCACAATTCACCCGGGCGCTGGCCCGCGAGTTCGCGAGCGACAACATCCGCGTGAACTGCGTCGCCCCGGGCGTCATTCGGACCCGTTTCCACGCCACGATGAGTCCGGAGCAGAAGAAGCTGAACTTGGAGCAGCGCATCCCGCTCAAGCGCGAGGGGACCTCGGAGCAGGTGGCGGAGCTGATTTTGACCCTCGTGCGAAATGATTATATCACCGGCGAGACGATGACCATCGACGGTGGCCTGACAATGCGGATTGCTTGAATGGGGAGGCATGTTTGTGCTAGGTTCCCTTCGCTCCGCCCAGCGTGCGGGGCACGCTTTTCATGATCGACTGGAACATTCAATCTCGCGCCCACGCCTGCCAGGCTTGCGCCAAGCCGTTTGCGGACAAGACCTCTTACCACACGCTGCTTTTTGACGAGCGCCAATCCTACGCCCGCCTGGATGTTTGCGAGGCGTGCTGGACCGGCCAATACAGCCAGGGGGCGACCGAGCGCAAAGGATTCATCTCCCACTGGCAGGGCCTCTATCTCGCGCCGCCCGCCCAGGCACCCGACCCGATTCAAAAGGACACCGCCGAGTCGTTGCTACGCAAGTTGATCGAGTTGAACGATCCGAAGCATGCCGCCGCTTGCTACATACTGGCCGTGATGCTGGAGCGAAAGCGCATCCTTAAGGTGCAATCGCAACTTCGGCAGGGTGGCCGCCGGCTGTTCGTTTACGAGCACGCGCGCAATGGCGACGTCTTCACCATTGCCGATCCCGATTTGCAACTGAACCAATTGGAGGCGGTGCAGCGGGACGTGGCCCAGTTGCTGGAGCATGGCTTGAATCCGGCGCCCGCGCCGGCAACGGCGCCAGCCGCCGAGGCCGCTCCTGCTTCCGGGGCAGCCCCCGCCTCGCCCGGCGCGGAAAATCAGGCAGTCGCGGCATCGGAGGAAAATCCAGCCACCCCCACGGTCCCGGCTGGACAGGAAGCGCCCGTCGCGGCAGTCTCCTGACAAACCAATCCGATTTGAAGCACGAGGCCACGCGTGATCTAAATGATTTGCAAGGCCGGATCGGCTATCAGTTTCGCCATCCGGAATTGCTGGATTTGGCCCTCACCCATCCCTCCCTCGCACACGAGCTGGGCAGTTCCGTGCAGCATAACCAGCGGCTGGAGTTCCTCGGGGATGCCGTCCTGCAACTGATCCTCACGCGCGAGTTGTACGACAAGTTTCCCGCCTTGGAGGAAGGTCCGCTCACCAAGGCGCGCGCCCAGTTGGTGAATCGCAACTCACTCGCGGAACAGGCCCGCCGACTCGACCTTGG
>CAZMLP010000984.1:0-1995 GCA_964566745.1 uncultured Verrucomicrobiota bacterium
GGACGGGGCGACCAGCAGCGGGTTTGCCTCGACGTCAGCCGCGCCGGCCTCGGCCAGCCCTTTTATTAAACCAGGCAGTTCGCTTCGTTTCGTCGCCGAGAACAGCCGGGCGTCCTGCAGCGAGGTGACTTCCCAGGCAAAGGGCCAAAACTGGAAGGCCAAGTCTAGTCCGTTGGTGGCGATCCACCGGTCAACTTCCGGGTCATCGCGGAAAGTCTCCGGGCGCGGGTTGTTGGTCACCTTCCAATACTTCGCCGGTAAATAATAAGGTGGCGCGCTCAACATTTTGCCGCTTTCGAGATTCAGGAAAAATATCTTCGAGGCGGGCCCCTCGGCCTGGGAATAGAAAAAGGTGTGCGCCATGCTTGCCTCAAAAGGGCTGGCCGGCTCTCCCGGCAAAAGGTTGCTGGCTGGCGAATTCGTCTCCTTTAACTTTTCGATTTGGTATCGAATTTGCACGTCCTCGGTGTGGTCGGCTGCCGACGCGAATTGGATCGCCCCGAAGCGGCCACGCCGGTCTTTGAACCAGTATGCTGTGCGCTCGCCGTATCGCAACGGGCCGCTGGCCGCCGCGACCAAGGCGTTGGTTTTCAAGCCGCGGAGATCCTCTAAACCGGCCCTCTGGAAAGCCTCCCAGGCGGCATCCAGGTTTGGCGCGGGACCGAGGAGGCGCATGCCGAGCGGCGCGACTTGCCAGTTCGACGCAGTGAGGGACAACGCAAAATCAGCGTTTGATGCCGCGATCCATGTGTCGATTTCCGGTGTGCGCAGGAATATTTGATCCGCTTGGGAAGCCGCTTGGATCGCAAAGGGAGGCTTTTGAAGAATGCTTCTTTCCAAATCGAGGAATACAACACCGGACGGTAGGGCCGCACGCCAGTTCACCGTTCGCCGGACCACGGGCTCGAAAGATGATGCCGGTCCCTCACCCGGGCCGGTCAACATCTCTGCCCACCGGGCGTGCGCCGCTGCTGCCTGGCTTTGCGCCAGCTTGGAATTCGCAATCCAGATTCCCGCGACGGCGAGCACCAGGCCGATGGTCAGTGCGATCCCGACAGTCAGCCTCCAAGGCATGGCGCGTGGGTTGGGCTGGGGGGTGAGAGATGAGAGAGTTATCGCGCGCGCGTTCCGCAATAGACGCGCGCCACAGAAGGGCAACAAACCCGCGCCGAGCCAGGTTAATGGCGTAATTACGGCCTCAGCCGGGGCGGGATGCCAATTGAATCCCTCGCTTGCCAAGGCGAACAGGGAGAACAGCGTGAAAGCGACCAGCGGCACACTTACGGCGAAGGCGAGGATTCCCATGCCCTTGAGCAGGACGCGTTGTCTCCCGGCTGGCACATGATCCCAGCCGAACAAGATTAGCAATGGCAGGAGGAGTCCGGGGAAAAGAAACGGCGTCAAAATCCAGGCGCTTGAATGACTGGCATTGGAAGCAAAGGCGATGAGGCCGCCGAGGAGTCCGAACGTCCATGCCAGCACCACCGTGACCATGACGGCAAGGGCGTGGGGAGACGAATTTTTCGCCGAGGGCCGAATTTCGGGTGTTGGTGGTTTGGCGAACGAGCCAAAGTTCCCTGCTACCGTCTCAACGCTCGTCTTGAAAACGCTGGCTTGCGGATAGCGCAGCTCGGGGTGCTCGGCGAGCGCGCGCAGCACGATCTCGTCGAGCCGCACGTCGATTTGCACCCGCCGGGACGGTGGCTCGAAATTTTTGCCGGGCAAGACACCGGTCAGCATCTCGTAGAAGACCACGCCGAGCGAATAAATGTCCGCGCGGTTGTCCACCCGTTGTGGATCGTTCTTTTGCTCGGGCGCGCGATAACCGGGCGTGCCCAGCGCGCTGTGCGTCGCGCCGGCGTACGCGTCCATCCCCGGGGCGCCGCCACTTTCCGGTCCGAGCATTTTGGCGATGCCGAAATCCGCGACCTTTACCCGGCCCGCCTTGTCAAGCAGCAGGTTCTCCGGCTTGATGTCACGATGGACTATGCCGCG
>CAZMLP010000985.1:0-5017 GCA_964566745.1 uncultured Verrucomicrobiota bacterium
CGGTATAAGGAGTTTGCATCGTCAAATTTGTGGAATGCGTCGCCCCCGTACCGGTCGGGGGAATCATAAACTCCCGAAAGGCTTGCACTTGGTGCGAGATGTCCCCTGGCACGGGTGAGGCAGTCCAAATGGACGCGTTGCTGGCGTCGTAGGTCATGGAGGTCGTAACCTGATTACTCATGCCCATCGTAAAATATGTTCCAGGGACCGGCGTGGACGGATCCCAGAATTGATTCAGCGTGTCCGAATCGCCCACCCCAGACGGTGATTGGGCGGTACCCGCCAAATTGTCAGTGATGTTAAAACCGCTGTCGATGCCATCAAATGACACCATGTCCACCACTCGCCGGGCGTCGGTGTCAAACAGCACGTACAACACCTGATTGGAGACTTGGAGGCTCCAAGACGGCGGAGGGCCGGGAAGGGGATCCGGCGGCGGGTTTGAAGGATCAATTAATTGGAGCCTTTCGGATCCCACCGATGCCCGCACTACGGGAGGCAGCGAGTTCGTATTCACCGCAATCGGAACTTGGAACTCCCCGTTCACCCGTTGGCGTTTCCATGCGTTGGGCGCATAGTTGGTAAACATGTTAATCTCTTGCGTTTTGAACTGCCCGCCCAGGCCAAACTTTTCCGGAAGATTCAGAAGACCGAATTTGTTCGAGATTGACGTGCTCGAACGATAATGCGCAAAGATCTGCAAGGACCGTGGATAGTCATTGGAGTAAGAATTCCACGCCTCGATCCCAAAACGATTTGAGACACTTAGCACGTAACCCACCCGAGGCACAAAATTTGGCACTTTTCCGACTTGGTCCCTCACATAGGTCAACTTACGGGTAAGCGTCGCCTCCGTGTGGATGTACAATTCATTGAAATTCGGGAAGCCCTTTCTTGCCCCAATGATGTATGGAATTCCGAAAACGTCCACATTGGTGCCCGAAATACTCCTTGCCGTGGCGGCATTGGTCAAATCCATCAAGTTGTACCAGCCAGCGCCACCGCGCCACAGATTGGTGTTCACGAGCTCGGTGTAGCCCATGATTCTCACGCTCGTCCTTCCCGCCACAACTCCGTTCGAATACACAGGCCGGAAAACCGTCGGAAAATACAGTATGTTGCCAAACACATTGGTCGGGCGTGGATTGGCGGCGTCAAAAATATTCGCAGTCAGTTGCAAAAGGCGATGCAATTCGGGCGTGTAATAATTGACCGGCGAGAGCGGGATATTCGTGACGCTCAAGTTCCCGGGAACTGCAACACTCCCCAAGAAATAGTTCGTGGTCCTGTTACTTCCGTTGGCGACAACAACCCGCGTCAGGTTGGATTGGATCAGACGATCCGCGCAATTATTGAAAAACCCGGACGGATCCGTCGCCCACGAGTAATAATTGGTGGTGTCACCTTTCCCACCCGCATTGATGTAATTGAGGTTCAGTTTGTCGCGATTGGCAGGCACGGAATCCATCCCCATTTGCGACAATAGTCGGTAATAAGTATAACGGTCCTCGGTGCTTCTTCCATTGAGCGGATTCGAATTTCCGTTCAATGACATCACATCCTTAAGTCGTTTGACGAATTGGCTGCCCACTTTGTTGGTCTCGAACAGCTCCTGAATATCCCGGTATTCCTGGGCATTGTCACTGCCGACCCAGGGGACATTAAGTCTCGTGGTATCAACATCATAATCCTTGGTGGGGAAATTAATCGGGGGAGGGCGATACTGGAGGTAACTATCAATAAGATCGTCACGAAAAGTGGTCGCGCCGTTGGCGAACGCGGCCAGGGTGGCTAAATTTCGGGGCAACCGCCGGTTGCCAAAACGATAACCGAGAATCTCCCCGGCATCAAAGAAAGCACCTCCACTGCTTTTAAAAACTCCGTTGGTTGAATATAAATAGTCCCAGGTGTTGGTGTTCAACTCATGCAGGAACGCCGCGAGATTGATTTCCCAAGAACCCACGCCTTGATTGCGATAAAAACCCTCAGCATTTGCGTTGGTTACCGAGGTGTTCAACGACGACATGGATTTGGCGTAGTTGTGAATGTAATTCAGGTCGAGGCTTTTGCCAGCGGGCAGCGCGATGAAGGCGTAACGCCCGACGAAGCGGTTGCTGGCCGAGTGCGGCTGGTCCGGCCGCTGCAACACGCCAATCCACTCGGGATCGCCGGTCAACGGGATGGTTTGGTTGCCAACGAACCGGCCATTCCGGTCGGTAACCCGCACGAAGCCGTTGGACTCGAATTGCCTGTTGCGATTGAGATCGAGATAGAAGCGGAAATCGTTGGTCTTCGGTCCGTTGATGGGCACAAAGACCGGCGGACGCGGGTCGTAGTACAAATTGGCGATGCTTTGGACGAGGCTCGCCTCGGATAATGGCGAGCCGTTTACACCGGCATAACCCACATTGCGCAAATTGGCCCCCGCCGCCGGGTTAAACCCGTTGGTGATGTAGTTGGTGGAGACCATCAGATCGTACGCGAGCAGATTGGTGGCCGCCATCATGCGGCTGGCGATCTGCGCCTCGGCCCGCGCCAAGCCGGCGTCCGCCATGAGGCGGGCGTCTGTTTGATCCTCGGTGACCCGCACCGAGGCGCGGTCCCGGCGGCTGATGCCGAGAAAGAGCACGGCCATGACGGTCACCACCGCCAAAAGAATGAGCGTAATGACAAGCGCGACGCCGCGCTGAGATTTGCGATTGATTGTCATTGTGAACTGGCGCGGATCGGAACCCGCTGACGGAAAATGTGCACTTTGCCCGCCTGGTTCGCCAAAAACTTGGCGGCCTGGTTTGCGCCATTGGAAGTGTCAGGAAAGGCCCGCAACCGGGAAAGGGTGCTCGAGTCCAAAATCCCCAATTCCACCTCCACAAAGGCGGGCAGCGCGTTGCTTAAATAACTCACGGTGTTACGACCCGAACCATCGTTAAGCGTCGGCCCGACGCGAATCGTGATGTAATTTGCGTCGTTGGGGTCGTTGAACCAATTGGTTCCATTGGAGGTCGGGCGCACGCCATAGAAGCTGTTAAGGTATGGTTTGGAATTAATGGCATCGTTGTCGGCGGGAGAAGGCGACACACGGAGTGTATACTTCCCCTTGGGTCCCACAGAATTCCAATTCATTGGCCGGCCTTTGGCGTCATAGGCCGTCACACTCAGATGCACCACCCCGTCAATGACCCGGGCAAAATTCACCGGGTCGAGCAAATCTGGAACTCCAGCTTCTGAAAATGGCCTCGCGCGCAAAAACCCGTAGCACAAATTATTGGTCAGCAAAAAGAAGCGGGCCAGATTGGTGACACTCCTCTTGTCGAAGTCTGGCTGTTTGGCGAAATAGGAGAGGTTCGCCTCGTAGCGGAAAAGGGTCCCCGCAAACCCGGCGATGGCGGAATTGCTCGACGCGGGATAAACCCGGTAGCCGATGCCGCTCACATCATTGCCGTAACGCGTGAAAAAGAAAAAGTCCTGCACCGAATTGGTGCGCAATGGCGTGGTTCCACCCAGTGAGTTGACCGTCCAAACGAGCTGGCTGGCATTGTTCGTGACATAAAAATTTGTCTGATAATACAGTTTTGACCAAACCGGCAGCTTGCTATTGGCGGTATCATTGACCGCGCCGACACCACTCGGCGCCATTCCTTGCAGTTCGCGAGTGATAAGCTCCATCGCGGCGCGCGCGGACTCCAACACGTCCGTCTGGTTCACATT
Organism: uncultured Verrucomicrobiota bacterium; assembly: GCA_964566745.1. Lineage (GTDB taxonomy): Bacteria > Verrucomicrobiota > Verrucomicrobiia > Limisphaerales > CAZMLP01 > CAZMLP01. The sequence continues at coordinate 3,709 of CAZMLP010000985.1, forward strand.
CGAGTGCAACGCCCGCTGGGTTTGATCGAACACCTTGTACAGCGTGAGCACGATCACCGACAGGATCGAAACCGTGACCAGCAACTCGACCACCGTGAAGGCGCGCCGGATCCGCCCAAGTCGGGACATTGGTTGGAGGGTCGGCTTCATCATTGATTTCTGGCTTGGATGAAGTTATTTGGCTGCGCGAACCACAAGAGCCAATCGGGGTACACGACCGTTGGATGATTGATGAGGGAGCCACTCAGCAGGGCGCGAAACACCTTGCGATTGCCGCCCACGTCCACTTTCCGGCTGCTGCCCGTTCCGGTTTCGATCACCGGCCAGCGAAGCGTCACGCGCACCTCGTAACTATTTTCCTGCATCTGCGAGTCCGGTCGGCCGGGACTTTCCCGGCTAGTGGACATGTTGTTAAGAAAGCCAACGTAGGGAATCACCTCGGATGTCAGCAGATAGGAGAACGCAATGTCCCGTGCTGACGGGTCACGGGCGGTCGCAGAGCCGCTAATGGCCCGCACGCGCGCCGTGACGAAGTTGGAAGTCGCGAGAAATCGGCTCTGATTGATGTCGGCAATCGAAGCCTCGTTAATTCTATATTTCGGTATGGAGAGCAATCCGATAATCGTCTCGCCGTTGGTGAGCCACAGTCCCGTTCGTGCCGAGGGAAGATACCCATTGTTCGCAACGATCGTGCGTGGAGTTACCGGCAAGCTGCCCTGGTTGGTCACGGCAATCCAGTCCACGAAATTGGTGAGGTCGTCCATTCCGCGCGCACCGCTGCGAATCGCCTCCAGCCAAAGTTGGCCGTCCTGGTTGATGATGGTGTCCTCGCGGTTGTCCTTCTGGACGCGCACGCCGACCGGCAACACCCCGAGAATCGCCACCATCGCAAAGGCGATGACGCCGATGGCCAGCGCTATTTCCACCATGGTGAACGCGGCCGCCGCGCGCCTGCGGGCAGGCGCGGGACCGCCCGGCGCGGCGTTCATCCGGCCAACCGCATGACTATGGAGGTTAATGATCATCGCAGTTCGTCAAAAATCCTCGTTGATCCGCTCGACGTGGGCGCGCCCCGTCAGCCAACTGACATGCAGCGTGCTGTTGGTGGCGTCCTTCGGTGAGCGCTGCACATCGGCGTCCCCGGTGTTGTTGCCATTCGCGTCACGCCCGTAAAACACCGTGCCCGGCACCAAACTGATGTACTCGTCCACAGCTTTCAGGCCCTCAATGCCGACGTTACGCGCCTTTAACTGGCCGGTGGGCGAAAACGCGATATAGGGCAGCGTCATGGGCGGCGCGCCAATCGACG
>CAZMLP010000986.1:0-4730 GCA_964566745.1 uncultured Verrucomicrobiota bacterium
GCCGCGCGCATCTCCCAGGTGGAATCGGACGCGAGGTATTTCAACAGCGACTCATCGCCTGCCTTCGCGATGTCCGGCGCCGTGGTTCGCGCCATGTCGCGATGACGCACGCGCCAGACACGTCCGCGCGTTTTGTCGCGGTCTGGATGGGTGCGCGGAACCTCGTTGTGCGAGATGATTTTGTTGTACCAATCGACCACGTAGAGGCAATTGTCCGGGCCAAAATGGATTGCGACCGGCCGGAACCACTCGTCCGACGTGGTCATGAAGTCCCCGAGCAACTGCAACCGGTAGCGCGGCCCGTCGTGGTGCATCTTGATCGCCTGCACTTTTCTCGTGATCGGGTTGGCCACATACATCACGTCCGCATAGGGCGCGGGAAACCCGTTGTGACTGTCGGAAAAGGCCAGCCCGCTCAGGCCGGTGCCGCCCATCGCGAAATTCGTCGCGAGGCCGGGATAGAACGGCGCGTAGGGCTTGAACTTGTAATCGCCGCAGCCGGGGTAATTGCCGCCGACATGAAACGGCATCACCGGATAGCCGTAATCGTTCGCCTCCTGGATGAACACCTCGCCCTCGCGGCCCACCGTCAGGCCCCAGATGTTGCACGGGCCGTAGCCGACGATCTCAAACTTCTTCCCGTCCGGTGTGAAACGCGCGAGCTTGGTGTGATCAAACTGCGTGACTTCGCCCCATTTCGTTTTGACCTGGGAATAATTGAACGCGCCTTGCGCGAGGAATATCCAGCCGCCCGGAATGCGCGTAAACTGGTGGGGCATCAGGTGCGAGTCCTGGATGCCAAAGCCGGTCAATATCACCTCCCGCGTGTCGGCGCGGCCGTCGTGATTTGTGTCGCGCAGGAACAGGACGTCCTGGCCGTGCTGGATGAACGCCCCGTCCTTGTAGGGCAGGACGGCCATTGGCATGGCGAGGTTGTCCGCGAAGGTGCGCGCTTTGTGCGGTCCCGGCGCGGTCGGTGTGTCCCAAATCACCACCCGATCCTTGCCGCCGCGCTTGTAGAGATCTTTCGCCTGCTCGGCGTTTTCATTGCCATCCACCGGATATTCCAGCGCGGTCACGCCCCACATCCGCGCGGAGTCGTCGAAGGCCACCGTGACGATTTTGCCGACGTCGGGGTCCGACGCGACCAGCTCGACCTCGAAGCCGGGCGGCACGCTAAACGAGGCGCGCTCCTCCTCGGGAGGAAGTGGCGACGCCTTGGCCGCCGGACCGGGTTCGCGAACGCCGATGAACCGGGTCTTCGGCGACGGCGGCGGCAACTCTTGCAGCGTGATGTCCTTGAACTGCGCCAAGACTTTGCCACCACCGTGAACCTGAAAGCCGAACACGCCGTAGTCAGGAATGTTCGGATCCGGCTCGATGTAATCGGCGGTCTGCGCGCCGTTGATCCATAGGGTCAAATGCGGTCCGTCCGCGCGAATCACGTAATCATTCCAGTCATTGCGCCTCAGCACCGGCTCGACCGCTTTCATGTCGGACGGGACCAAAATCACATTACGCCGCGCCTCGTCATAGATCGTGCCCCACCAGGCGGGATCGCCCAAGTCGCACTGGTAACCCGCGACCTCGTGATCGTTTGGCACGCGCTGGCTGCGAATCTGCACGCCGCTGTTGATGAAGCCATCCGTGCCGGTGATCTTGAATTTGAGGCGCAGGATGAAGTTGGTGAATGAGCCGGTGGTGCAGACAAAATCATTGTGCGTCATCGCCTCGGTCAGGGAGCCGCCGGTGATGACGCCGTCTTGCACCCGCCAAAATTTCGGGTCGCCCTCCCAGCCTGCGAGCGTTTTGCCGTCAAAGAGCGGGATGGTCTTGCCCTTGGGCGGCGGTGGCTCGGCGCGGATAATCAATTCGAAAGGACTGGCCACGACTAAAATGGCAAGAAGGCAAAATAATCTCATAACGATCAACAAAGGCGCCGACCCGGATTTTATCCCGCGCGACTTGGACAGGATGGCGCGGAGTCACGAGATCGTGACGCAATCCTGATTGGGAGACAACGGCTTTTGATGAAAACGGCGGAATGGCGCCGGGGAAAAACTCACCAGCCTGCCTGGCGCAACGAGGATCCCAATTACTTCCGGAAGATACGGATGGTTTGGGTAAGCCGGCCAAAAATCGATTCCTTCTTCTGCTTGGCCGGGGTGATCTTGATCTCAACGCAGGCGCCGTCGCAGGTGGCGCAAAAGACCATTGATTTCGAGCCCGCCAAACCGACCCGCCGGACGCAGCTGTCACAATAGGTTTGCCCACACTTCTGGCAACGGAACAACGCATGCACGCCAACGTGGTTGACGCAAGCGGGGGCGCCATCCGGCAGGACGGTGGCTTGCGGCGTCTCCTCGGTCTTTATCGTCGGGATCGCCACATGCACCGGCGGTGCGTCGAGCTTGAAATCCACATTGCCGAGCCGGAGCTGCTCGCCGGGACGCAACGGCGACTCCTGGATTTGCTGGCCGTTGACGAAAGTGCCGTTGGTGGATTGCAGGTCGCGCACCACCACCCCCTCCTCACCCACGACCACCTCGCAATGAAAACTGGAGACGGAGGAGTCCGAGACCCGGAAATCGTTGCTGGGATTGCGGCCGATGCTATTCAGGCCGTGACGCAATTCAAACGTGCTAAAGGCATCCCCACCGACGAGTAGATAAGTTTGCATGAACTACGCAAATGTTCGACCCGGAAACGGCGGCATCTTAGTCCGATCAGTGGTTTTGTCGATGTCCGAATGGAAAGCCCGCCTTGAAGGGCATCCTCCGGCCCGACAGGGCTTCCCGACTTCGGTCCCAGCCTGGAAAGCACCTCGATTTTCCTCAAAACAGCCCGTTTCGCCGGATAGTGCCCGCAGCGACTTGCGTCGTTGGTTACAACGCGGACAATTGCCGAGTTGGACAATCGTCAGGGCAGGACGTTCGGTTTTATTTTTCCCGGGGAGGTTTATGAGGAAACCATTTTGAACGTCCGCAGGATCGCCGGGCTAATATGAATCCGCCGGGGCTTGGCGATAAATGGCCGGACTTGCCGATTGAAGCGTGTGACGGATGCCGCTCAAACTCTCCGAGTGCCCCACCATCAAATATCCGCCCGGCAGCAATTGGCCGGCCAGCTTGCTCACCAGGGTCTCCTGGGTGGGACGATCAAAGTAGATCATCACGTTTCGGCAAAAGATGACATGAAACTTCTCCGTGAACGGATAGCCTGGCTGGAGGAGGTTCAAATTGTGGAAACGCAGCCGGTCCCGCAACTCTTGTTTGACCCGCGCATGCCCCTTCCAATTCCCGACCCCCTTCTGGAAGTAACGCCGCAGCCAGTCAGGGCGCACCTGCTCGAGGCGATCGTCAGGATACACCCCTTGCTCCGCCTTCGCGAGCACCGGGCGCGAAATGTCCGAGGCGTCTATGCGCCACTCCAAGCCGTGAGAAGCCAGCAACTCGGACAGCAAAATGGCGAGCGAGTACGGCTCCTCGCCGGAGGAGCAAGCGGCGCTCCAGACCCGCAACGGTTCCCGCCCGCGTTTCAACTCGGGCAGCAAGGCCGGAATGACCGTGGAGGAGAGAAAGTCGAAATGCTTGGGCTCGCGAAAGAAATGGGTGTGATTGGTGGACATCACATCCACCAAATTGGCAAGCTCCTCGCCCCCGTCCGCGGATTTAAGCAGGTCGCAATACTCCGAGAAGTCCCCCAGGCCCAAGGCGCGCAACCGCTTGGCCAGCCGCGAGCTGACCAGCACCTTTTTGGCGTCCCCCAAGTTGATCCGGCTGTGCTCGTAGAGCAACTGCCGGATGAAATCGTAATTGCGGTCCGAGATCGCTTCCATGCCTCAAATCGCCGCCTGCCTCCGCTCGCCCCCTCGCGGGGGAAAACGGGCGACACCGGCTAAATTCTCCGCGTCCGGGTTTAAGCGTTGGCGGCCTGGCTGATCTCTTCCACCGTCCGGGCGGCCAGCACACGGTCAATGTCCAGCAGGGTTTTCACCGCGCCTTTGACCTTCGCCATGCCGAGGATGTATTCGGTGTTTACCGAGGCGCCGAAATCGGGGGTTTCCTCGATGTCCGCCGCGCCCAAATTGATGACCTCCTCCACTCCATCCACCACCAGGCCCATGAAAGGCCGGGCGCCGGAGGGAAGCTGGATTTGCACCACCACCACGCAGGTCCGCTCGCTGTCTTTCGCCTCGCCCAGCCCGAACATCACGCGCAGGTCCACCACCGGGATGACCTTGCCGCGAAGGTTAATGACCCCCTTCACATATTCCGGCATGCGCGGGACGCGCGTCACCTCGATCATGCGAATGATCTCGCGGATTTTCAGAACGGCGATGCCGTACGACTCGCGGCCGAGGACGAAGGTCAAATACTTGCCGGCGGCAGTTTGGCGATCGGGGGCGGCGACTTCAGGGGCGGGGGTGCTCATGGTCAAAAATATCGGGTCGTTGGTTGGTTCAAGATGGCGGCGCCAGCCTCGCACGGGAGGCGGGCGGCGTCTCCAGCCGGTGGTTTATCGGCAGAAAAATCGGGGCACTTGAGAAAAAAACGGCTCTCAGGCCGCCACGCGCAAAGCCTGGCTCAAGTGGACGAGCGCCTGCGGGTCCACAATCAACCCCACCCGCCCGTCGCCCAGAATGGCGGCCCCCGCCAGCGCGATGTTCTGCTTGAAGGCCTCGCCGAGGTTCTTGATCACAATCTCCTGCTTGCCCAGCAGGCGATCCA
>CAZMLP010000987.1:0-6603 GCA_964566745.1 uncultured Verrucomicrobiota bacterium
ACAAGTCGCTGACGCCGGACGAGGTTTCGACGCTGGTGGACTGGCTGGATCGCGGCGCCCCGCGTGGTGAAGGTCCGGACCCGCTCGCCACTGCCGCTGCTGTGCCAGAAGCCGATTGGCCGCTGGGCAAACCGGACGTGATTGTCTCTATTGCGAAGCAGAACATCCCGGCGACCGGAGTTGTCGATTACAAATACATAACGGTAAACAACCCGTTTTCTTCGAATGTATGGCTTCGCGCAGTGGCAGTGAAGCCGGGCAACCGTTCCGTGGTCCATCATGCGCTGGTGTTCACCGGCGGCTTCTCTGATCTTCTGGCTTTGCTGGGCGGACTCGGCGGCTATTTCGCCGGTTATGTGCCTGGCATGGACGACGCCTTGTTTCCGACGAACACCGGCAAGCTCCTCAAAAAGGGGGATCTGATTGTTTTCCAAATGCACTACACGGTGAACGGCACGGCGACCACCGACCAGACGCAGATGGGCTTTTATCTTTCGCCAACCCCTCCCGCCCAACAATTGGTGACTAGCGCCGCGTATAACACATCTTTTACAATTCCCCCGCAAAAAAAGAACGTGCCTGTCAATGCGCTCAAAACGTTTGACAAAAAGTCCCTCCTCTTTGAGTTCAGCCCGCACATGCATTTCCGGGGGGACACGGCGAGGTTCACCTTGAATTATCCCGACGGCACCAAAGAAGTCATCCTTAGCGTGCCCACCTATCTCTTCAACTGGCAGACGCTTTATCGCCTCGCGCAGCCCAAGACCGTTCCCGCCGGAACGACGCTCACTTGTAACGGTACCTTCGACAACACTCCTCTGAACCGTTTTAATCCCGATCCCACGGCGACTGTCGAGTTTGGCGAGCAATCGTGGGAGGAGATGTTCATTGGCTACGTGAATTACTCGGAGATTCCGTAATCTGGGCTCGCGAAGGGACTCGTCGCTTGCGACGCGTCTAGTCAAAGCCCGTGACGCCAATCGTCGCTCGCTCCGCTACTTGATTTTTGCGGCAGGTTCTGAGTTCCCCGCGCGTTGCGGGCCGACTTGGTTCTGCAAATAAACCTTCGCGCAATCGCGGGCGATTTCGACGATGTCCCGGTCGCGCACCAAGTCGCCAAATTGGAAGTCGGGCAGGCCGCTCTGGTTTTTGCCGAGGAACTCGCCCGGTCCGCGCAAGGCCAAATCCGCTTCCGCGATCTTAAAGCCGTCACTGGTTTCCTCCATCACCTTCAGCCGGTCGCGCGCCTCGTCTGTTTTTGCCTCGGCCACCAGCACGCAGTAGGAGTCGTGCGCGCCGCGTCCGATGCGTCCGCGCAATTGGTGGAGTTGCGCCAGTCCGAAGCGGTCGGCGTTTTCGATCACCATCACGGTGGCGTTCGGCACATCGACGCCCACCTCAATCACCGAGGTAGCGACAAGCAATTGAGTTTTACACTCGCGGAAGGCGGTCATCACCGCGTCTTTCTCCTCCTGACTCAACCGCCCGTGCAGCAAGCCGACTTGGAAGCCGGCGAACTCCTTGCGCAACTTTTCGTGCTCGACGGTGACCGATTTCAACTCGCGCAAATCGGACTCCTCGATCAAGGGATAAACCACGTAAGCCTGGCGGCCCTCGGCCAGCTTTTCTTTGATGAAGGCCCAGACCTTGGGAAGCTTGTCCGCGGCGCGCACGAAGGTCTTGATCGAGCCGCGCCCCCCGGGCAATTGGTCAATCACGGAAACGTCGAGGTCACCGTAAAGCGTCAGACCAAGCGTGCGCGGGATTGGCGTGGCAGTCATGACCAGCAGATGCGGGTAACGCCCCTTGCGCACCAGCCGCTCGCGCTGGCCGACACCGAACTTGTGTTGCTCGTCGATCACCACGAGGCCGAGGTTCTCCGGCGAGAACGCGGATTCCACCAACGCGTGCGTGCCGACCCAGAGGGTGGGATAACGCGCGGCGGGGCGATTGCCGGGCAAAGCGAGTGAGGTTTGGCGCGAAGACCGGTTTGCCTCTTTCGGCGACGCGGTCTTCTGGGCGCCCGTGACCAATTCGACCGGCACGCCAAGCGGTTGAAGCCAGCGGCTAAAATTGCGGTAATGCTGCCCGGCGAGAATTTCGGTCGGGGCCATGATTGCCGCGCTGTAACCACTTTCAATCGCCATCAGGGCCGAGCAGGCGGCGACCACCGTTTTGCCTGAGCCGACGTCGCCTTGGAGCAAGCGTCGCATCGGCAAACCGGAGCCAAGGTCGGCGCGGATGGCGCGCAACACTTTCGCCTGCGCCCCGGTCAGTGTGAAACCCAGGCGGGCGAGAAACGGTTTGACGATCTGGTTGTTTCCGGCGCACGGCAGCCCGCGCGCGCGAGATTCGAGATTCCGGCGTCGCGTCTGGAGCGAGATTTGCAACTCAATGAACTCGTCCAGCGCCAGGCGGCGGCGGGCCAGTTCCGCGGCGGCCAGTTCCGGGGGAAAATGGAGCGTTTGCACCGCGTCGCGGCGCGAGGGAAAGCCGGGTTTGGGAATCTCCGGGCGCGGCTCGGTGACATCGGCGACATGCCAGCCGAGCATGCGATAGAGCAAGCCGCGCAGCCAGCGTTGCGGCAATCCTTCTGTGAGCGGATAGACCGGCACAATGCGGTTGAGGTGGATCGAATCCTCGTCTCCCGTCTCAATCACCTCGGTCTCGGGATGATCGATGGTGCGCGGTTTGAGGGACAGCGGTTTGCCATGCACAAAAACCTCGTCACCCACTTTAAAATAGCGCTCCATGTAGGGCAGGTTCCACCAGCGGCAATGCAGTCGGGTGCTGCCATCCGAAAGAATCAGTTCGAAGACCGACTTTGCCCCCTTCGCAAACCGCTTCACTCCTTGGGCCACGACCGTCCCCCGCGTGGTGACTGGAACGCCGACCTCCAAGTCCGCGATCGCGGCAAATTGGCGACGATCCTCGTAACGTCGCGGCCGGTGAAGGAGCAGTTCCCCAATGGTGTGCAGGCCGAGGCGCGCAAGTTGGGCGGAGCGCTCGGAGCCAATGCCACGCAACTCCGTCAACGGAGTGGCGAGCGGCGGTGGCGGCGCGTCGGGCACGAGCGAGGTTATACGGAGGGCAGGGGACGAATTGCACTTGAAAACGGAGCGGTCGGTTCGGCTGCTTCCTGTTCGGCCTCCGCTTGTGAAAACGCCCGCGCCCCCTTAAGCTGCGGGGACGTGCATAAGATTGCTTTTGAAATCGCCGGTCATCCCATCCATTGGTACGGGATTTTGGCGGTCATTGGGTTCATTCTCGGGTTCTGGACGGCGGGACGGCGCGGCATGCGGGACGGCATCAGTCCCGACACCATTGCCGACGTCGGGACGTGGATTATCATCGGCACCATCATCGGGGCGCGCGCCAACTATGTGATTACGTTCTGGCATGAGGAGTTCGCGGGGCGCGGTTTGCTGGAAATGCTGCGGTTTTATCGAGGAGGGCTGGTTTTTTACGGCGGATTCATCGGCGCGTCGCTGTCGGTCATTCTGTACGCGTGGAAATACAAACAGCCACTCTGGAAGCTGGCAGACACTCTCGCGCCCAGCATCGCCCTTGGCCACGCTTTTGGGCGCCTGGGCTGCCTGATGACCGGTTGTTGTTACGGAAGGGCGTGTGACTTGCCCTGGGCGATCCAATTTCCCGAAGGCCATGAAACCTATCCTGCCCATGTGCATCCCACCCAGATTTACGAGTCGCTGTTGAATTTTTGCTTGTATGCCGGTCTGGCCTGGTTCTACCGGCGCAAACGGTTTGATGGCCAGATTTTTGCGGCCTATCTGATGTGCTACGCTGGGCTGCGGTCCTTTGTGGAAACGTTTCGCGGGGATTATCCGACACGGTATTTGTGGGGCGCGGTAACCCAGGCGCAAATGGTGGGTATGGTGACCTTCACCACCGGCGCGGTGCTTTGGTGGTGGTTTTCTTCCCGGCCCCGCCCGGCCAAAGTTCCGGCTTCGACTGCGACGTGAGCACTCTTCCCGCGGAAGAATTTGTTCTGGAGAAATCGCTGCCAAACGAGCGGTTCGACGCGTTTTTGCGGACGCGTTATCCGGCCCTGTCGCGCGGCGCGATTCAACGGCTGATCGACGAGGGCAATATCCGCGTGGATGGCAAGCGGGTGAAGCCCACGCACGCGCCTCGCGCGGGCGAGCGGGTCGAGATCACCTGGCCCGAGGCGAAACCAGCGGAGGCCCAACCGCAGGAGATGCCGCTGGAAATCATTTACGAGGACGATCAATTGCTGGTGCTCAACAAGCCACCGGGTGTGGTGGTGCATCCCTCGGCGGGCCACGATGATCGAACTCTCGTGAATGCCTTGCTGCATCATTGCGCCGGGCAATTGAGCGGGATCGGCGGGGTGGCGCGCCCGGGCATTGTGCACCGGCTCGATCAAGACACGAGCGGTTGCCTCGTGGTGGCGAAGAACGACGAGACGCATCTGGCGCTGTCGTCGCAATTTGCCGAGCGGCTCGTGGAAAAAGTCTACCAGGCAATCGTCTGTGGCGTGATGGCCCGCGAGAAGGGCGAGATTCGCGCGGCCATCGCGCGCCACCCTAGCCATCGCAAACGCATGGCAGTGACCGAGGGGGAAGGGCGCGAGGCATGGACCAGCTACCGCGTGATCGAGCGGATGGAGCGGGTGACGTGGGTGGAGGCGTTGCTGCATACGGGCCGGACCCACCAGATTCGCGTGCATTTTCAATTCCTCGGCTTTCCTTTGCTCGGGGACGCCACCTACGGCAACCGCCAAAACCAGCGCGTGGCCGAGTTGGCCGGCTATGAGGCGCCGCGCCAGATGTTGCACGCCGGACAGCTTGGATTCCGGCATCCGCGCACCGGGAAAGCGATGGTGTTCAAGGCCCCGTTGCCTGCGGATTTCGAGGCGGCGCTGGTGGCATTGCGTTAGGGGAAAACTGGGCTACACTCGACGAGCGATGACTATTGTCGAAATCATCGGTTTGGGAGTGGCAGTGCTGTTCATGTTTGTGGGCGTGATCGGCAGCGTGGTGCCGGTGTTGCCGGGCGCGGCATTGGTGCTGGCCGTGGCGGTCGTCCACAAGCTCCTTTTCGGCACAGCCAGCGCCGGCTGGTTCGTAATTCTCACTTTAACACTCCTGACACTTTTCTCGTTCGCCATCGACTATCTCGCGACGCTCTATGGCGCGAAGAAAATGGGTGCGACCTGGCGCGGGGCAGTGGGGGCCTCGATTGGGTGCCTAATCGGAATGTTCTTCGCCCCGTTCGGATTGGTGTTGGGACCGTTTCTCGGCGCACTGCTGTTCGAGGTGGTGGGCGGCCGGGATTTCAAACAAGCCTCGCACGCGGGAATTGGCGCGACCCTGGGTTTGCTGGCCGGCGGTGTCGGAAAATTGGCCTGTAGTATGGCCATGACCGGGTTGTTTGTGATTAGCACGATCTACAACTCGTGGCACTGATTTCAGGAAGGGCGGCGGTTTGATTTTCTGCTCGAATCCAGCGGAAGGAGGCACTATCAAAATGATATGCCCACTCGAAATCCAGGCATTGACGCGTATATCGAAAAATCTCCCGAATTCGCCCGGCCGATCCTCGCTCACCTTCGCGAGTTGGTGCATGCGGCATGCCCGGACGTGGAGGAGACGCTGAAATGGAGTTGTCCCCATTTTCAGCATAAGGGAATACTGTGCAACATGGCGGCTTTTAAAGCGCACTGCTCGTTTGGCTTCTGGAAGCACAGCCTGATCTTTGACGGCGCAAAGGGGGAAGAAAAAGACGGTGCGGGAAGTTTCGGCAAAATCACCTCATTGAAGGATTTGCCCAAAGACAAGGAGTTGATCGGCCACATTAAGAAAGCCGCAAAATTGAACGAGGAGGGCATCAAACTTCCATCCGGGCGGAAGCCAAAAGCTCGCCCCGAGGCGACAGTGCCCGATGATCTGGCGGCGGCGCTAAGAAAGAACGCGGCCGCGCGAAAGGCTTTTGAGGCTTTTAGCCCGAGTCATCGACGGGAATACATTGAATGGATCACGGAGGCAAAGACGGAGCCGACCCGGGCCAAGCGGTTGGCCACCACCTTGGAATGGTTGGCCGAGGGGAAATCGCGCAATTGGAAATATCAGAACTGCTGAGGCGTTACGGGCCGGTGATTTTTGGCTGGATCACTTGTGGCGCTGTTGCCCCCTCCGCAGGCGGCAATACGATTAGTTCGCGAATATACCACCCCGTCGCAATCACCAGCGTGGCCGCGCAAAGCAATCCCGCCACAGCGGTGAACGTGATGGAAAACACCCGCGCGTCCGGCTGCCATGCCGCGCAATGCGGACACTTCGGCGTGGAGTTCATGATCATCTTGCGGCACTCGTGGCAGCGCACCAAATGCCACGGATGCCGGGCGTGATTGCGGAAAGTTGACGGAGCCGGGAGATTGCGGGCGGCGGTCATACGGGGGAGAGTAACCAATTCTTAAGCGGCTTGTAAATAACGCGAATCATTCAAGCTCCATCCGGAACTTTTGATGCCTTGTTGAGGCTATAAAGCGGTTCAAGAAAAACTGTGGCCTCCGGTGGTAGCAACTGTTTTGTGAAGGACGCTGGCAAACCGGTTGGCGGC
>CAZMLP010000988.1:0-4306 GCA_964566745.1 uncultured Verrucomicrobiota bacterium
GCGATGATCGCAATGACCACCAAGAGCTCAATCAAGGTAAACCCGGAGCTCCAACGGCGACCGGAAACGATATGGGAACGGCTTTTCGGTTTCATGGCAAATTACGTGTTCAGGTTCAGTCCGTTCTAGTGCCACACGCAATCGTTGTCAATTTCAACCGGCGAAAAGTCCCAGTGCGTTTGGCGGCACACCGCCAGCAACGGTTCTCAAACGGAAGTCTTTGCGGCAAAAACCATCGCGTCTTCACGCGGTTGGTTGTCAAAAAACGGGAGGCTGGATTATTTATGCACCGTGGTGTTGTCCGACCACCAGACAATATCATTCACCGAGTCACCCGCGGGTTGATTCAAGGGAGCAAGCACGTGCTTAACCGGCAGTTTGATTTTGGAGCCAATCCACCTATGAATTTCCGCGTGGCCGTCCGAAAACGAAAAGCCGCAGGCGCCATTGTGGTAACTGGCCGGGTAGTCAATAATCTGCGCGGTTTTGGCGCCAAACGTCGCCATTTGCACCGCCATGGCGGCGTCATTAATGCCGTCCGGATGCTCCTCTCCCAGCACCCAAGTCTTCGAGGGATTGGCAATTTCGCTTAACTTATAATAATTTCGCCAACCAGCGCTGTAGGGCAACCAAAAACCAGCGGAAAAAACTTGGCTCATCGAATTGCTGCGTACCCGGGCCACGAGTTTGCCAGTGTTGTCCTTCACTTTCGCCGTGTCAGCGGGGCATTTCCAAATTTCATAATTGTTGCCGACATAGTTCATCAAAGGGCTCTTGCCGATGTACATCGGCCCATCCCAGTTTTGCCTGGCGCTGGTGTAATCCAGATTTGGACTATTCACCCATATCACGCGCTTTTGGGCGGCAAGGGTAGGTTGGGGTGCGGTGAAGTCGTCAAGCGCGGCCAGCAGCAAATCGTTGAAGTCCTCGGAGTAAAACCGCCAGCCCAGCATCATCTGCTTGAGGTTGTTCATGCACTTGATGCCTTGGGCTTTGGTCTTGGCCTTGGCCAAGGCGGGCAAAAGCATGCCGGCAAGAATGGCGATGATGGCGATGACCACCAAAAGTTCGATCAGGGTAAAGCCCGACCTCCGACGGCGGCATCCAACGAAGGCGGAACGATAATTCAGTTTCATGGCAAATACGCGGTTAGTGCTGCAACTGGATTTGACCTAGGGCCGCCCCCGCCCAGTGTCAATTTCAACCGGCAACAACCGCCAGTGCGTTTGGCGGCACACCATTCGCCCCTCGCAAGCCCACGAATATCCGCGCAAAATACTCGGGAAATTGGTCCTGTTAATCGGGCCCAGCCGTGCCGCCAAACCCAGGCGATGTTCGTTACGCCTTCCCCGAGAGCTTGAGCACCTCGGCCACGGCTGCCTCGGCCTTCACCGCCGTCAGCGCGCCGCCACGCAGCTTGATCTCCACCTCGCCCTTGGCCAGCGACTTCTCGCCAATCCCCAGCCGGATCGGGATGCCGATCAAGTCCGCGTCCTTGAACTTCACGCCGGGCCGGTCATCGCGGTCGTCCAGCAACACCTCGACACCGGCGGCGGTCAGCTCATCGTGGAACTTCTCCGCCAGCTTCATCACGGTGCTGTCAGGCGCGACGCCGAGCGGCGTGATGATGACTTGGAACGGGGCGATGGAGAGGGGCCAAATGACGCCGTCCTTGTCGTTGCTCTGCTCGATCACCGCCTGCAAGGTGCGGGTCACGCCGATGCCATAGCACCCCATCACGCACGGCTTGCTCTGGCCGTGCTCGTCGAGGAAGAAGGCGTTCATCTTCTCGCTATACTTGGTGCCGAGCTTGAAAACATGGCCCACCTCAATGGCGCGCTGAATCTTCAATGGTTTCCCGGAAACAGTGCACAGCTCGCCCGCTTTCACCGTGCGCAGGTCGGCCCATTGATCCACGCGAATGTCCCGGTCCACCGCCACGCGGGAGTAGTGGAAGCCATCCTCGTTCGCGCCGGTCGTCATGCCGGAAGCGCCGCGCAGCGTCTCGTCCGCGTAAACTTTGATCCTCGTCTTCAACGTCGATTGAATTGCCCCCAGGCTGCCGGGGCGCGCGCCAAGCGCGGCAACAATCTCATCGGCCGTCGCGGGCCGGAACACGGTCGTGCCAAGCTCGCCCGCGAACTTCGCCTCGTTCAATTGGTCATCACCCCGCACCAGCGCGATCACCAGGCTGGACTGGTCGTCCTGCGCGTTCTTCACCATGAAGACCAGTGTCTTGATTTGCTGATGACCCGCGACGTTGTATGGCGCTGCGGCAAGGGCCTCAATGGTCACCACTCCGGGCGTGGCGAATTTCTCCGGCGCGTCGGACACGGGGGTCTTGGGCGTAGGCGTGAGCGGCCCTTGGCTCGTGGCCTTCTCAATATTCGCCGCGTACTGGCCGCTTTCGCAATAAACCACGTCATTCTCCCCTGTCTCGGCCGGCACCATGAACTCGTGCGAGAATTTTCCGCCGATCACACCGGTGTCAGCCTCGACCGGGAAATTCTTCAAGCCGCACCGGTCGAAGATCCTGGTGTAGGCGTCATACATCTTCTTGTAGCTCGCCTGCGCCCCCTCGTCCGTGGCGTCGAAGGAGTAAGCGTCCTTCATGATGAACTCCTTGGCGCGCATCAACCCGAAGCGCGGGCGAATCTCGTCGCGGAACTTCACCTGAATCTGGAAAAAATTGCGCGGCATCTGGCGGTAGCTGGAGATTTCCCCCGCCGCAAGCGTGGTGATGACCTCCTCGTGCGTCGGGCCGAGCACCCATTCCTTGTTCGCGCGGTCCTTCACCTTGTACAACACGTCGCGCGCGGTCTCGTAACGGCCGCTCTGCTGCCAGATGTCCGGCGGTTGCAGCGCGGGCATCAGCACTTCAACTGCGCCCGCGCGGTTCATCTCCTCGCGGACGATATTCTCGATCTTCCTCAGCACCCGCAACCCGAGCGGCAGAAAGGTGTACAATCCGCCTGTAAGCTTGCGAACCAGGCCGGCGCGCAACAGCAGTTTATGGGAGGTGATCTCGGCCTCAGCCGGAGTCTCCTTCAGAGTCGGAATGAACGTCTGGGACCAGCGCATAGGTTATTAAAAAATTGGGCGCGGAGGCCGCTCTCGTGGCGACTGGCTCCGCGCCCGGCAAATTGTTGGGAGGTTATTTAACGGTGTTGACGAGCGGAGCCAAGCCCTGAATGCGCACCTCCAACCGGTCGCCCGACTCAATCGGGCCCACCCCGCTCGGGGTGCCGGTCAGAATCACGTCGCCCGGCAATAGCGTCATGTTCGTCGAGATAAAGCTGACGAGCTGGTAGCAATTGAAGATAAGCTGGCTCGTGTTCGAGTTTTGGCGCAGTTGGCCGTTTTGAAATAACTGGATCGTCAGATCGTGCGGGTCGATTTTGGTCTCCACGTAAGGCCCGAGCGGCGTGAAGGTGTCGAACGATTTGGCCCTTGCCCATTGGCTCTCGGCATTCTGGATCGTGCGATCACTAATATCCTCCGACGCCGTGTAACCAAAAATATAGCGCGCCGCCGCCGCCGGGGTGACGTTCCGCATGCGCCGGCCAATGACAATGGCCAATTCCGCCTCGAAATCCGTGCGATGATTCGGGAAAGGCACCTCAACCTTCCCGCCATCGGGAATAAGCGAGGTGGGGGCCTTCAGCCAAAACAGCGGCTCCTTCGGAATCGGCTTGCCGGATTCGCGCGCGTGATCAGCGTAGTTCAAACCCACTGCGATTACCTTGGAAGGCGCGACGGGGGTCAGGGTTTTTACGCCTTTGAGGGGAACGGGTTTCTTCTCGTACGAGGGGGAACCGAAAACATCGCCTTGCAACCGAAACAACTCGCCGTCAACCACTTTGGCGTAAAAAATTTCGTCGCCCTTCTGGAATCGGCCAATGGCAGCCATATTTCGTGGCAGATTTTCTATCCAATTTGCGCCCTGTCCCGCAAGTCGAAAGTCGGTAAACGTATTATTCCCGTCACCGGAACGCCAAAAACAGGCCGATTTCCGTCGCGCCACTGGCGCGGCAGTCGAGGTGTGCGACCTTCCAGCTTTGGACAGGGCTTGATTTGCCTTGAATACTCTTGATTTTCAGCATCTTTCAACGGACAGCCATTCCTTTTGGCCACCCCATGTAAAGACGGCCCGGCAGGTTCCGAGGTTTCACTAATTCCACTCGTGGTTTTTCTCATAACCCGCGTTGGCCGCTTCCCGGTCGCCCCAATCCTTGGCGACGTGAGCGGAAAGAGGACTGGCGGGTGAGGTTTTTGGAGCGAGTGTTTGTGGGATGATATCCGCAGG
>CAZMLP010000989.1:0-2136 GCA_964566745.1 uncultured Verrucomicrobiota bacterium
GGGGACCCCTCGTCGCTGTGTGCCGATATCGGCGGGGCCGGCGCTCTTAAGAACACCTTCACCCACTCGCTCGGCGGCTCAATGGCGGGCGGGGACATCCGCGTCCGGCAGCGCTTTATAAGCAATGTTCGCCTCGCCGGGTACGCGGGAGGGGGTACGGACACTGCAGCCGCCGCCGCATATCTGGACGCGCGGAACACCGTGGTTTCCGCGTCCACCGTCAGCATCGCCACCAGTATCAGCGGCGGGGCCGCCTGTTTGCAGCCATCAGTCCCGCTCCTCGCCGCAGACGGTGGTGTGGAGCGCCCCCTCTCCTCCCGGAGGAGCAACCCGCAACCCTCAGGGCTCAGTGGCTCTTTTCTTGACTCCATGCGTGCCCTGGAGCCTGGCGTTGCAAGCCCGCGCGGCCCCGGGCAATCGACCCGATCGCCGCTGGACGATGTCAAGGGGCCGCCAAAGCTCGCGGCGCTTCCCCCGCCGGAGAATTTCCCCCTCCTCGAACAATCGGCGCTCAATGCCGTGACCTCCTTGGCGCTTGCGCGCTGGACCGCCGCCGGATTGACCGGGCAACAACTCGCCACGTTGCGCGCCTTGAGTTTTGAAGTCGCCGATTTGCCCGGCCTGTATCTTGGCGAGGCCGAGGGCAATCACATCCGTGTGGACAACAATGCGGGCGGCAATGGCTGGTTTGTCGATTCAACGGGGTCCGATGACGCGCAGTTTGCGCAGCAGGTTTCCGCCACGCGCCGTTATACCGATCCCGCCAGCGCGCCCGCCGGCCGCATTGATTTGCTCACCGCCATCTTGCACGAGATGGGCCACGCGCTCGGCTTGGAGGACACCTACGCCGCGCAGGATCGTGACAACCTGATGTACGGTTTCCTGACCAAAGGCGAGCGCCGTCTCCCCGCCCTCAATCAAGCCTTGGGCGCGACGCCCCATCCGGGAACGGCCACTCATTTCCTCAGCGCCCCGCTAACTATCGGCGACCTGCCGGCGGGCAAGACGGTAACGATCACCTACGTGGTCACCATCACCAGCCCGGCGGCCAGCATCACCAGCCAGGGCACGGTTTCTGGTGGCAATTTCACTAGCGTGGTTACCAACGATCCCCAGACTGGCGCCGCGAATGACGCGACCGTCACCCCGGTCGAACTGCCGCCAGTCGTCACGGACATCGCCAAGAGCGGCAACGAGGACACCCAGATCACCTTCACCGCCGCGAATTTCCAGGCTGGTTACAGCGACCCGAACAGCGACGCGCTTGCGAGCGTGCGGATTACCTCCCTGCCCGCCAACGGCACCCTCAAGCTCAGTGGCGCGGGCGTCTCGCTGAACCAGGACGTCCCGCTCGCGAACCTCGGCAATCTCACGTTCGACCCCGCCGCCGATTTCTTCGGCTCGACCAGCTTCGGCTGGAACGCCTCGGACGGCACCCTCCTCGCGACAAGCGCGGCGCTGGTTAATATCACTGTCAATCCCGTCGCGGACACACCCTCGGTGACTGGCGCCTCCACGAGTGAGGACACGCAAACCGCCTCGGGACTGGTGATCTCGCGCAACGCGGCAGATGGCGCGGAGGTCACCCACTTCAAGATCACCGGCATCAGCAATGGAACCTTGTTCCAAAACGACGGGACAACGCCCATTGCCAATGGGGACTTCATCACGTTCGCCGAGGGAAATGCCGGGTTGAAGTTCACGCCCTCGGCGAATCTTTACAGCCCGGCAACCAGCTTTGGCTTTTCCGTCCAGGCCTCGATCAGCGGCGTGGACGCGGGACTCGGCGGAGGCGTCGTCTCCGCCACGGTCACTGTGGACGGCGTCGCCGACACCCCCGGTGTGACGGGGGCCACCACCAGTGAGGACACGCAGACCGCGTCTGGCCTGGTCATCTCGCGCAACGCGGCGGATGGCGCGGAGGTGACGCACTTCAAGATCACCGGGATAACCGGCGGCGCCTTGTTCCAAAACGACGGCACAACCATCATCAACAGCGGCGACTTCATCACCTTTGCCCAAGGCAATGCCGGGTTGAAGTTCACCCCCTCGGCGAATCTTTACAGCCCTGCAACCATCTTTGGCTTTTCCGTCCAGGCCTCGCTCAGTGGCGTGGACGCGGGACTCGGGGGAGGC
>CAZMLP010000990.1:0-5421 GCA_964566745.1 uncultured Verrucomicrobiota bacterium
GTGATCAACCCCTCCTCATTGGGAATCGGAAAGCCGTATTGTTCCGCCAGCCAGGCGCAATTCTCGGCGTTGATGGCCTTGGCCCCCGGCAGCACGGTGGAGTAGGCGCCCATCTCGGCGCCGCCCTGCACGCTGCTGTGGCCGCGGATCGGCATCAGGCCGTTCTTGTCACGGCCCACGTAACCGCGCGCGAGGCCGAGGTTCACGACCATGCTCGCGGCGTCGGCGCCGTACGTGTGCTGGGTGATGCCCATGCTCCAAACGAGCACGGCGTTCTTCGCGTCGCGAATCAGTTCCGCGAACTCGGTCATGCTCGCGCGATTCAGGCCGGCTTGCGCCTCCAGCGTGGCCCAATCGTACGCCTCCGCCTGGCGCTTCAGGGCCGCGAGGTCCGCTGTGGATTCCCGAATGAACTCGTGGTTTAGCCAGTCGTTGGCGAACAGGACCTTGAAAACACCGTAGAGAAACGCGATGTCCCCGCCTTGCGAAACGGGAAACCAGTAGTCGGCGAGATGCGAGCCGAAGAGCGCGCTGCCGGGTGTGGACGGCACCCAATAGCGCTCCATGCCGGGTTCGCGATAGGGATTCACCAGCACGATCTTGGTGCCGAGTTGCTTGGCCTCGTGCAGGTACTTGGTGCTGACCGGCTGGTCATTGGCCGGGTTCGCGCCGAAAAAGATCACCAAGTCCGTGCCGTACCAATCCTTGTAGCTGCAAGTCGTCGCCGCGAAACCGAGTGCCTTTTTCATCGCGGAGGTCGAGGGTGAGTGGCAAATGCGCGCGGCGTTGTCGATGTTCGGCGTGCCCAGGAAGCGCGCCGCCTTCTGCGCCATGTAATAAATCTCGTTGGTCACCCCGCGCGCGGTGACGAAGAACGCGATGCGATGCGGATCGGTCGCGCGAATCTTCTCCGCCATGCGGCGATACGCGTCGTTCCAGGAAATTCGACGAAATCCCTTGTCCCCGCGCTCGCGAATCATCGGACAGGGGAGACGTCCCAGCTCGCGCAATTGGGCGTTGGAGAGGGATTCGAGCGAGGAAACGTCCGCGAGCAACTTCTCGTCGAGCGCGCCGACGGTGTTCAGGCGGAGAAGATTGAGGCGGGTCATGCAGAGGTGCGGACCCGAGATGGTCCAGTCATGCAGCCCGGCGACGCCCAGCGCGCAACCATCGCAGACCCCTTTGGTAATCACCTTCCACGCGTAAGGGAGATTGTCGCGATTCCTCCAGATGATGCCGAGCATGTCGCGGAAATGCTTCGGCTTCACATGACCCAGGCCAAAGGGAGCCAGCATGGAAAGCCTGGCCTTCCAGCTTCTCGTTAGCCGGTGCGATGGGGTCACGGACACAACTTAAAAACTCCAGTCAGCGATTCAACGGAAAAATCCCGCGAACTTTCCTCGGGGGATGAGGAAGGGGTGCGCGTCCACTGGTGGAAGTGTGAATGAGATTTATCTTCAAATCCAACGCAATTCACTGAAGGTCCATAGCAAAGGAGCGCTGAAAATTATGCGCGAGGCGGAATTGTCGGGGGATTTACCTTTTTCGACTTTCGAAATTCCCGAAAATGGCCGCTCAATGATTGAAGCACTTGCTCTCTGGTAAAATTGGTTCCTGAAATGACCCTGTCCAACAGAGCATTCCGCTTTTTGAGGGCCTCCTCCCGCTGATCCGGAGCGCACATAATCAATTCCCACCACGCTTCCAGGATCTCCTCTATCTTCTCATTTCTCATCAAAAAGGGCCATGATCGCTTTTTCCACGGCGGGGTGATTGCGCGGCCCATTCTCACATCTTTCGCTTTCACGAAGCGATTCCAAAGTTGATTCGATGTCGGCGATTTTAAATTTGGCCGTGGGCGGGAGACCTTTGTCCAAGGCATGCAAAAGTATCCATTGTCCCTCAGCGCACAAATTGTTCAGAAAAAATCGATGATATTCACGTTGGGATTCGAAATTACCCTCCCGCAAACTTTCGTTCTCATCCTCCCTAAACATGGCCACAGCCGTAAACCACATTGAGGCATGATGTGCCACTTGCAACTGAGGAGGCATCATCTCCACCACCCATTGGGTCGCCATTTTAAAGCGATCTCCAGGGATTTTCTTCCCGGATTCGGCAAATCTTTTCAACGTTTCAAACGCTTGCATTTTCTATCTGATTCGCAGTCTCGCCCTGACAGGAGGCAAAGTAAAACCAATTTTGTCTTTGGCAATCTGTCTTGCACCGAACTGCAACCGCGCTACGCCGGGTGTAACTTCAAACGCGACCCTGGAGGCTGGCGACAAAAAATATTGGCGCGAGATTTCGATGGATCGCCAAGAAATCCGGCTGTCTCGCCGGAGGACTGAGGAGCCGACCAGGCGTCGGCGCGGGCCACCGCTTACTGTGCGGGCGTCACCGGCGGCGGATTCGGGACCGTCGGCGTGGTGGTGGTGGTCGCGGCGGGCTTCTTGGTGGCGTGCGCCTTCTTCGTGTGCGTCGGTTTCTTCTTGGTGATGACCTTTTTGGTCTTCACCGACTTGTGGGAATGCGCCTTGGCGGACGAAAGCTTGGTCGTGGAGGTCGGGCTGGTGGTGACGTCCTCGGCCGAGGCAACCGGGGCGAAGGCGCTCACGCAGAAAGCGGAAAGGGCGAAAATGGTCACAAATTTCTTCATAAAGTGGCTAAAGAAAGGCCGCTTTTGCCCCGCTGTCAACACTGGCGGCGATAATTCGGGCGGTGTGGTGGAATAGAATTGTGTCGTGGACCGGCTGGTCGAGCATTTTGCCGGAGTTTTTTGGCGTCCCGCCTTGCCAAGGCCTGGCGCGGGATTTACAGTCGAGCGACGTTCGGTGGTCGGATTCGGCCTTATGAAGAAACGCGTTTTTTACTCGCTACTGCTGCTTGGTTTGGGAGCCAATTTGTTCCTCGGCGCGCATGTCTATTTTTCCACGGTTCAAGCGGGAGGGAAGCAGGACCCCTATCAAAACATCGATATTTTCATGCGCGTTTTGGAGCGGGTGCGCTCGGAGTATGTGGATGGCGAGAAGGTGAATTACGACGACCTGTTTCGCGGGGCGATGCGCGGCATGCTTTCCACGCTCGATCCCCATAGCGAATACCTTGAACCGATCCGCTACGACGAGTTGCGCAATGACACCGAGGGGGCTTATGGCGGGGTGGGCATTCAGATCGGCTTGAGCCGGGACCGGGTTTTAACCGTGCTTGAGCCGATGGAGGACTCCCCGGCGGCCAAGGCGGGCATTCTTGCCGGGGACCGGATCATCAAGATTGACGGCAAGAGCACGGAGCGTTTCACCGCGGAGGATGCCGCCAAGCGCCTCAAGGGCAAAGTGGGCGCCGAGGTGAATTTCACGATCCAGCGTCCCTCCACCGGGGAGACGAAGGAGATCGCCCTCAAGCGCGCCATCATCAAAGTGGACACGGTGAAGGACATCAACGGGCACCATGAGTATCCGTTGCTGGAGAATGGCGTGGCGTATGTGCGCATCCGGCAATTTGGCGAGCACACGGCGTCGGAGCTGGAGGAAGGATTGAAGAAATCCGAGGCGAAGGGGATGAAGGCGCTGGTGATTGACCTGCGCGGCAATCCGGGGGGCTTGCTCGACCAAGCGGTGAAAGTTTGCGAGAAATTTCTCAAGGCGAACACTTTGGTGGTCTCGACCGAGGGACGCGCCTCCCAGCAGAAACAGGAATATCGCGCGGAAGGCCGCAAGCCCTATTTGAACCTGCCGATGGTGCTTTTGGTGAACGGCTCGAGCGCGAGCGCCTCGGAGATCGTCGCGGGATGTTTGCAAGACCTGGGGCGGGCTTTCGTGCTGGGCGAGCAGACGTTTGGAAAAGGGTCGGTGCAAAGCATCCTGCCGTTGCAGGACGGTTCGGCGCTGAAGCTGACCACCGCCAAGTATTATACCCCGAGCCACAAGGTGATTCACGAGAAGGGCATCACCCCGGACAGCGTGGTTCCGATGTCGGCCGAGGAGGAGGAGGCGCTTTATCTCAAGCGCGTGCCGGGTGGGTTGGAAAATCTTGACGAAGAGCGCCGCGAGCGGGTCAAGAACGCCCACGATGTTCAATTGGAGCGCGCCTCGGATTATCTCAAGGGTGTGCTGCTGTTCCTGGGCCGGTCCCACGGCAATGGCAAGCTGGTGTTGAAATAGGCCCTGCCATTTTTAACCGCGGAGACGCAGAGACGCGGAGGGGGGAGGAAAGAGGTCTATTTGCGCGCGGAATGGGGCTTTATTTTTTTCGAAAGATATTTATTTGCGGGAAGTAGGTTTCAAATGGCCTCTGAAAATTCTCCTCTGCGCCTCAGCGTCTCCGCGGTTAACTCCCGGATTCTCCCGTGACTGTCCTTGCCTTCGAGACCTCCTGTGACGAAACCAGCGCGGCGATTGTGCGCGGCGGGCAGGTCTTGAGCAATGTCGTTTCCTCCCAGGTTCGGCTTCACGCCGAGTATGGCGGGGTAGTGCCTGAATTGGCCACGCGCGAGCACTTGCGCAACTTGCCAGTGGTTGCCCGCGAGGCGATGACGCAGGCAGGCGTATCAGTGGCACACATCGACGCCATAGCGGCGACGCGGGGTCCGGGTTTGCCGAGCGCATTGATGATTGGCTGGGAGGCGGCCCAGGCATTCGCATTTTCCCTGCGCAAACCGGTGATTGGCGTTCATCATCACGAGGCGCACCTTTATTCGCCATGGATCAGCGGACAGCCGCCGGTGGCGCAGTTCGATCTCTTTCAGCCGAACGTTTCTCTCATCGTCAGCGGGGGACACACGTTGCTGGTTCACGTGACCAGCGAGTTGAATCATCGCGTGCTGGGATCGACAATGGACGACGCCGCCGGGGAGTGCTTCGACAAAACCGCCAAGCTGATGGGCCTGCCGTATCCGGGCGGCCCCGAGGTGGATCGGCTCGCGGCCAATGGCAATCCCAAGGCGCACGCGTTCCCCCGCCCGTTGCTGCACGAGGCGAATGATGATTTTAGTTTCAGCGGCTTGAAGACTTCCGTGCGGTATTTTTTGCGCGATCATCCGGGGGTGCTGGACGATCCGGCGCGGATCCGCGACCTCTGCGCGAGCGTTCAGGCGGCGATCGTGGAGGTGCTGGTGGGCAAAACCGTTCGTGCCGCGCGGCGTCTGGGAGTGCGATGCGTCACGGCGTCGGGCGGGGTTTCGTGCAATCGCGGTTTGCGTCGGGAGCTGGCGTCTGCTTGCGAGCGGCATGGTCTTCAATTGCGCGTGGCCGAGGGGAGCCTTTGCACCGACAACGCTGCCATGATCGGAGTGCTGGCGGAGCGCCGGCTTCAATTGCAACCGCCCGCAACGGCTGTTTTCGACGCGGATGTTTTGCCCGGGTGGGCCCTGGATGCGGAGCCGATGGGCGCATAATCGCGCGAGCGGCACAGCCTTTCCGG
>CAZMLP010000991.1:0-1516 GCA_964566745.1 uncultured Verrucomicrobiota bacterium
CAATCTTCCCGAGCCAGCCAAGCCCCCAGAGCAAACCGAACGCGCCGACCATCGCCAGGGGCAGGGCGAGCATGACGGTAAGGGGGTGAATCAGGCTCTCGAATTGCGCGGCGAGCGTCATGTAAACGATGATGATCGCCAGCCCCAGAATCCAAAAAACCTCGGAACTCGCGTCGCGCAAATCCCGCGCCTCGCCGCCCCAGGTGTAGAGGAATCCGCCCGGCAGCGCGGTTTTGAGCATTTGCTCCGTTTGCTCGACCACAGTGCCAATCGGAACGCCGACGGGCGACGCGGTGATGCTGGCGCTGCGCAGCCGGCTGTAATGATTGATCGCGTTCGGGGCCGCGCCGGTGGTGCGGATGACGAGGCTGCTCAATTGGATCAAGCCGCCGGACGCGTTGCGCACAAAAATTTTGTCGAGGTCCTGCGGCGTCAGGCGCGATTCACGCTCCAGTTGCGCCATGACCAAATACTCCTTGCCCGCGACTTTGAGGCGGCTCAAGTCCAGCCCGCCGAACAGAATTTGCAGGGTGCGGGAGATGTCCTCGATGCTCACCCCCAGCGCCGCCGCGCGCTGCCGGTCCACCTGGATGCGCAACTCGGGCTTGTTCACCTCGAACGAGACGCGGACATTTTGCAAGTTGGTCATGCCGCGCAACTGGTTCGCAATGTCATTGGCGGTGGTGTTGAGGGCGGCCAGATCCTGGTTTTGCAGGATCAACTCGAAGGGGGCGCCCTGGCCGCGACCGATGGCCTTGGGAATGTTCGGGACGGCAATGGCACCCTCCACCTCGGCGAAGAACCGCCCGCGCAATCCGCCGGGGCCGTTGACAATCTCCTGCACGCTCCGTTTGCGCTCGCCGAGTTCCTTGAAGGTGACGAACAAAATGCCGACGGTCGCCTGTCCGGGGCCGTTGAAGCCGGGGGCCACCATCGCCGCGTAGGTGTCCACTTCCGGCACGGTGGTGATGATTTTTTCCAGCTTGTGCAACTGGCGGTCGGTGAACTCGCTGGTCGAGCCGTTCGGCGTGAACATGAAGCAGAACAAGCGACCCTTGTCCTCCTCGGGGAGGAAATCCTGGTCGAGGGCGCGATAGGAAACAACCATCAGGACGAAGGTCGCCACGGTCACGGCCAGCATGGTGATCCGGTGGGCAAGACACCAGCGGAGGCAGGCGGTGTAGGCATTCGTCATGCCGTTCAGGACGCGCTCGAAGAAACGAAACAGCGCGCCGTGCTTTTGCGCGTGGATTGGTTTCAGAAGGCGCGAGGCCATCATCGGCGAAAGCGTCAGCGCGACGAAGGCCGAGATCACCACCGAGCCGCAGACCGCCACGGCGAACTCGACGAACAGGCGGCCGGTCTGGCTCTGTTGAAACGCGAGCGGCAGGAAGACCGCGACGAGCGCCAGAGTGATGGCAATGATGGCGAAGGAGATTTCCTCCATGGCCTTGAAGGCGGCTTTCATCGGCGGCATGCCTTCCTCGACGTGCCGGTAAATATTTTCCAGCACCAC
>CAZMLP010000992.1:0-8821 GCA_964566745.1 uncultured Verrucomicrobiota bacterium
CTTGGATCTCAATCGACTGGTGGGGGCGGGCAATAACTACGTGGCGGTCGTTCACATCGACGCGAATGGTCTAGGGGAGGCGGTCATGAGCGTGCTGAGAAATCCGCCGGGATTGGCCGAAGGCGCGCGCATGTTTTACAAAGGCTTCTGCCGGGCGGTGGCGCGGGCGACGGAACAGGCGGCGCAGGCGGCGCTTCAACGCCTTTTGGCGCTGCACTTGTCGAAGTTCGATGACACGCCGGAGAGGAAGTCCCGGCCGGTCCCATTTCGGCCATTGGTGTGCGCCGGAGAAGACTTCACTTTCGTCATCGGCGCCGAGCACGCTGTGCAATTTACCCGCGATTATCTTGCCGCGCTGGAAGGCGCTTCGAAGGATGAATTCGCGGACCTGCCCGACCGACCGGCCGATTTCCCGGACCGCCTTACCGCTTGTGCCGGATTGGTATTTTGCAAACGGAACTATCCGTTCGCACAAGCCTATGAGCTGGCGGAGACACTATGCGGCTTTTCCAAAAAAGAGGTGGAGCGAAAATGTTCCGCGCTGACTTTCATGCGGTTGAAATCATCGCGAATAGCATCCACGGACTACGAGGGAGTGCGGGTGGAATTGTTTCGCGGGCCTGATGCCGAGCTCACCATGAATCCGTACCGGTGCGGCGCGGCAGAAGCTAAATCGGCGGTTTCCATATCCCATCTCGCGGCGCTCGTTGAATTGGTGCAAAGCGAAAAAATGCCGCGTGGCGCGTTGCGGGAAATGGTTGCGGAGGCTTATCAGAGCCGGGCGGCGGCAACCCGATGCTTTGAACGGATTGCTCAAATTCTGGGAGAGCGCGAGCCGGAGTTTCTCAACGCGCTTTTGAGCCAGCTTGGCACGTTGACCGGCCAGACAGCCAATGCCCGAGCGGCGAAAAATGTACTGTGGGATCACGGTGATCCACCCAGGACCCCTTTGTACGACGCCTTGGAATTGGCGTCGCTAAATTCCACTCCATCGAACTTTGGCCCTCACCGGGCGCCGAGTCATGAAAGCACTCTCGCTCACCATTGACCTGCCGCACTACTGGCATGCCGGCTCGGGCCTCGGTCGCGGCGGCGATGCTGACGCGCTGGTTCTGCGAACTGCCGGAGGATTGCCTTTTCTTCCCGCGCGCACGATCAAAGGGTTGCTGCGCGATGCGTGCTGGCAAGCCGAATCATTCGGTCAAGTGGCCGCCGGCGAAACAGACAAGTGGTTCGGCCCAAGAGATCCGCAGGGCGAGCGGGATAATAGGGATGCGGCAACACCTCATCCATCGGAATTCCGGCGGCGTCCTCACGGAGAGTTGAGGTTCGAATGCGGCTTCCTGCCCGAAGAGGTGCAAGCGTGGCTCATAGGAACGGGGAAGGATTGTCGGCCCGCGTTGTTCGACTCAATTTCCAGCGCCGCGATGGAAGCGGACGGTCCGATGACAGGCACCGCGCGAACCGGAAGTCTGCGCACCATCGAATTAACCCTGCCGGTCACGCTATTGAGCAAGGTTACTGGTCCATCCGAAGGAAAGTGGGTGGAGACCTTGCGACTGGCGGTCAAGCTAGTACGCTCTCTGGGCGCTGACCGGCATCGAGGTTTGGGGCGATGCGAGATCTCGGCTGGCGCCGTTGTGCCCATCGCTGATGGTACCAGTCGAGCCGCTCTCCAGACGGGACGGGACCAATGGTTTGAAATAGAACTGCTTTCCGACGTGGTTCTGAGCGCCACAGCCGCCACGTTAGGCGGGCACGATTCATTGGACTTTTTGCCTGGGTCGGCCTTGCTTGGAGCCGCCGTTGCCGCTTATCGCCGTCGCGGCCACGCGTTCGACCCAGGCGTGTTCCTAACGGGCCAGTTGCGGTTCGAGGACGGTCTTCCCCTTGCTGAAGATGGCCAAATTGGCTGGCCGGCTCCACTTAGCTTTCAACACGAAAAACAAGCCGGCATTTATGGCCCCGTCGTCAACGGTTTGACCGAGACGGTCGCTGACGCGGAAAAGCGCCGGCAAACAAAACAACTGCGCGGCGGCTATGTCACTAACTCCGGCAGACGCTTCCATGTCCGTCGTGATTTCGTGCTCAAGACCGCCATCGACGCCGGCGCGGGGGGACAACCCGGCGAAGGCCAATTGTTCGGGTATACCACGTTGGCAGCCGGACAGAAATTCATTACCTGCCTGCGCTGGCAACCGGGCGTGGACCAAGCCGCCAGCGAAATCATCGGATCCTTGACCGGCAACGGAATCCGGTTGGGCCGGTCGCGTTCAGCGCAATACGGCCGGGTTGGAATCCGGCACTTGACGGCGGAACATATTCCCGTGCCGCCAAAAATGTTCAAGCCCGTTGCGCTGCCTAATCACCAAGCTCCTTTGGCGAACCGGCGTCCCGACTCCCAGCCGGGCTACCTGGTTATCTATCTGGCCAGCGATCTGGCTCTGTTGGACAACGACCGCTCAGTTCTCCTGCCGGGTCCGGCAGACTTCGGATTGCCTGAAGAGGCCGAACTCGTTCGCGACCGCAGTTTTGTGCGGACACGGCGATACTCGCCCTGGAACGATTTTCACGATGGGCGGATGGCTGAGCGGCAGGTTTTGACGCGCGGTAGCGTGTTGGTTTTTCACGCGCCTTCCACGGACCCGGTTGAATTACAGCGGAAATTGCGATCGGGGGCCGGAGAGCACCGTCACGAGGGGCTGGGAGCCGTCCTGGTGAATCCTGAATTCGTGTTGGCCTTGAGCGAGTTGACGTGTTTCGAGCCGGCAAAAACAGGCGCCCCCTTGGCGGCGTCCGAGCCGCCACCAAACGCCGCGCAGTCACCTTTGGGGCGATTGTTGCTGCAGCGACGTGATAAGTCCGAGGTGAGCTTGGTAGCGTTACGTCTTGGAGTTGTTTGGGGACAACGCTGGCTCAAGATGCACCGGTCCGCGCGCCATCGCGCGGGAACCAGCCAGTGGAACCAGGTCGGCCGATTGGCGGTGGCCGCGCGGGGCAACATGGATTGGCTGGAAACGGAATTGCAGGCATTCTGCACCGCGACTCTGCGGCAACGGTTTTGGAATTCTAAAGACGGGCTTGGCCCCAGTTTGTTCGCCGAGATTCTAGCTTGTTTGAAGCTCGAACCGGAAAAGCTCGGGGATCATGTTCAAGCCGTGGCCGGTATCCAATCGCGCCCGGCAGCCCGTGCCGCCCTGGCCACAGCCGCGCTGGCTGCCGGCATCGAGCATGTTGTGCGGGCATTGCAAACAGAACGCGGAAAGGACCAGCGATGAATGATCCCACGCGTTTGCCGCTGCGAAGAATCGCCCGAGTAACCATTGAGTTTTTAACTCCCTTTCACATCGGAGCAGGCTGCGGCGGTGACGGACTTGACGCGTTGGTCGTTACGGAGGTCAATGGGCTGCCGACGATTCCGGGCAGCAGTCTCGCAGGCGTCTTGCGCGGCGCGTATCGCGCCTCGACTGGTCCCCAAAGCCGGCGCGCGGAGGATCTCTTCGGGTTCCAAGAGGAAGACAAAGGCAGCGGCTCGCGCCTGTCGGTGTCCTGGGGCTGCATTCACAATTCCAAGAACGAGTTGGTGGAGGGAATTCAACCGCCGGAGTTGTTGAACGATCCAGTTCTGGTCCAGGCGCTCGAGCCCGGTCATCGTGATCATGTAAGAATTGACCACCGGGGCACGGCGGTTCGCCAGGCCAAATTTGATGAGCGCCGGGTTTGCGCCGGTCACCGGTTCACCTGTGAACTGGAATTGTGTGACTGCGATCCTGCTGGCGCGGATTGGCAACAAATCCTTTCGCTCCTCAGCTCGGGATCGCTGCGCCTTGGCGGAAAGTCGCGACGCGGTTACGGTGCGTTCAAGGTGGTCGGGATTTTGGAAAACACATTTGATCTGCGAGTGCCGGTTCAATTTGCCGCCTACGCCTGCCATCCGGCACGGCTGGCGGTTCGCGCGGCTGCCTTGCAACCATGGACCTCCGCGCATAGCGCAACGGGGGACATAGCGACCATCACTCTGAGCAAATTGCGGCCTTGCGGCTATTGGATGTTCGGCGGCGGGGAAGATCTCCACGCAGAGCCGGTGGAAATGGCGGCCCTGCGGGAGGATAGGATCGATTGGCCGGACAACCAAGGTCGGGTCGAGCGCGATCTGCTCGTTTTGTCCGGTTCGTCGCTCAAAGGCGCGCTGGCGCACCGTGTGGCCTTTCACGCGAACGGGCGGGCAAAAATGTTCGCCAACAGAATTGCCGCCGAGTGCGCCAACGATCTCGCAGGACACCGTCAAGCAACCGAAAGATTCCAGGCCTTCGTCGGAGAGAGTAACCTGATTGTGCGTGAGCTATTCGGCTATGCCAAAACCAAAGGCGACGCCCAACGCGGACTTTTGATCTTTGATGACTTGTTGATCGCCACGCATAGAGTGCCTGGCGTCAGTGAAAAACGCATCCCGCACGTCGCCATCGACCGTTTCACCGGCGGAGCCAAAGATCAAGCGCTATTTGAAGAGCGGCCAATGCGCGGTGGCACACTCCCCGATTGGAAGATCGTTGTCACGAATGCCGAGCGTGTTTCCGTGTGTGCTCGCAAAGCTCTGCGGGCCGCGCTCGACGACCTGTGTGGTGGCGCCCTGGCCTTAGGCTCGGGGGCAGGCCGCGGTCACGGGTATTGGGAAGGCGCCTGCGCGTGTGATCCTCCCGACTGGTTTGAACAATCGCCCCGCCCATGAACGACGCCGAACGAATGCTAAAGATTTTGGGCGCTTTGCCGGACCATCTTCGTCCGTGGTCGCTTCCACAAATATTCCCCGGAAGCCTGCGCCTCAGCCGGGAGGATTATTTGACGCCGGACGCCGCGTTCAAGGCATTCCGCGAATTTGCCGGCCCCGGCTGGCTCCAAGACGCGCGCGTTCCAAAAGTGTTGTTATTCGACGACGGGATCTGCCCCCAATTAGACGCGGCTTGGCCCGAACATGGCGAGCGTGTGAGCGACGATAAAAACTCGAGCGTTCAGTTGCGCCGGGTGGCGACTGGGTGGCGCCTGACGACGCTCACGCGGCTGTCCGGCAACGAGGCGCGAGTGCTGATGCAAGAACGGCGGTTGCGGAACGATCTCTCCTCCCATGTTGTATACGAGGTGGCATGGGAACCGGTTTCCATCGGCGCTGCGCCTTTTGCTCACGATGAGCTCCGGCCCGTCGCCAGCAGGTTTTTAGGTTTTGCTCCTCGTTGATCGCCACCACCGACCACTTAACGGACATGCCACCGATTTCCTCGCCCTACAATTTCGTGCCGCTTTCACCGCGTGTCTATTTCCCGGATTGGTCGGCCCAAGTTTCGCACGACGTGCCATTTGAGGATGGCATTTCCGGTTGGTTTGAGATCGAAGTGAAGGCCACCACGCCACTTTATATCCGCAACGGCGGTGACTGGACCGAGGCGGACCGGACTAATCCCAACTCCGATTACGCGAAATTCTTCCGCACTCCCGATGGAGTCCCCGCGATTCCCGGCAGTTCCTTCAAAGGAATGCTGCGCTCGGTTCTGGAGATCGCAACATTTGGCCGAATGAGCCTGTTTTCTGATCGCCGGTTCGGTGTTCGCGATCTGGACAATCCGGATTTGTACGGCAAACATCTCAATGGCAGGGACCAATCCGGCGCGTTTTATCCGCTGGCGGAGGCCGGTTGGCTCACCAGGCGAGGCGAGGATTCCTACCAGATTACCCCGTGCGAGTTTGCGCGGGTCGAGCAGGAAGACCTTGAAGACCTGAGGGGCATGCCCGGAAAGTTGGGGGAAAAACAACGCGCCGATGAGAAATACCGACTCTGGGGTGTGGATAATCTTACCATAACATTCGGCCCCGGCGCGCTACAGTCGCACCTACATAGCCCTGACAAACAGGGGAAGCCAGTTTATCTTCGTTATCGCAAAGCTGATCTGTCCAAAGACACTCACAAGGGCACCTTGGTTTTCACCGGCCAGCCGATGCAGCGAGTCAAGCAAGAACCCGACGGCAGTTGGCGTTCCATTCCCAAGCGCAAGCACATGGAATTTATTTTCTTTGAGGCTGCCGAGCCGCAGAGTCCGCTGCCAGTGAAGTCCGAGGTAATGCGGGATTTCGAGTTCATCCACACCAGCGAGCGGGGTTCGCGGCGAGATCCGTCGCAGCGGGCTGGCGCGCCCAACAGAGAGTGGGGCTTTTGGCTCGAACAACTCCGAGTCGGAAAACGCGCCCCGGTTTTCTTCCTCCGAGACAAAAACGCCATTGCCCAATTGGGACTCGCCCTGATGTTCCGATTTCCATACCGGCACTCCGTCGGCGATTTGATCCGTCGAACACAAGCGCGAGCCTTTCCTAGCCATTCCCTCGATTTTTGCGAGACGTTGTTTGGCCGGGTCGAGCCAGATTTGCGTGCTCCGCGAGCAAGTAATTCACAAGCTAGTGAGGAGCAAACGGCCCAAATGGCGCGCTCACTGAAAGGCCGGGTGAGTTGCGGGGAACTTCTGGCCGAGGATGGCTGGCGGGAACTGCCTCTGGTCACGGCCACCTTGGGATCGCCCAAGCCGACTTTCTACCCCAACTACATTCGTCAGCCGATCGGGGATGCAGGTTCCGGCCGCATCGCGGGCGACTACGCAACCTTTATGGATGACGATGCCGAGATCAGTGGCTGGAAGAGATATCCTGCTCACCCCGAAGGTAACGGAGCCTTTGCCGCAAAAGTCTCGACGGGGGGGACTGATGATACCGTCACGCGCTTTCGCCCCTTGGATCAGGGCGCGGTTTTTCGCGGCAAGGTTCGAGTCCATAATTTGCGGCCCGCCGAGGTGGGCGCTCTGCTTTGGGCCTTGAGTTTTGGCGGGCGCGAGGAACTGCGGCACCGGTTGGGCATGGCCAAACCGTTGGGATACGGCTCCGTGACGGTGCGTTTGACGGGCCACAGATTGCGCTCGGTTGCTGACGGAAAAGAGCCGGATGTGAGGCAATGCACCGAGGCCTTTGTGGGCTTGATGACGACCAATGTTCCCCGTTGGGAACAATCCCCGCAACTCCGTGAGTTACTCGCGATGGGCGATCCCCATTTGGCACATGATGGACGGCGACTGGATTATCCACGGTTGGAGATGCATGGGCCGAATGAATTCCGGGAAAAAAAGAGAAGCAGACTGGCCTTGGTGTCTTATTCCGGGGAATTACCCGCCGAATCCGGTCCCTTGCCTCTGCCGCCTGTTGCCCCACCGCCGCCGCGTTTGTTGCCTGACCTGACCGGTCAGAAACGGCAGGTTTCGTTTCAACGTTCCAAAGATAACCGCGCGCTCGGACACGAACTCTGGTTTCGGGTAAAGGAGGGGAATGAAAAGTTTGACGCCGTCCTCAGGAACCCAAAACTTCCGAAACACTGCGGTCAATTGAGGAACGGGGACTCGTTCCCGTTGTGGGTACGCGGAATCGAGGGTGATCATTATTTGCTGGGCGAAACAGAGGTGGATTCCGAGGATTAACCGGGCGCAAGCGCAACTATCTCGTGTGAAATGAATCCACCGGTCCATCACCAGCAAAAACACCGCGTCCAGCAACTCTCGCTGTGGCTCCTCGTCGCCCTGGCGGGAATCTCGCTGCATTGGCTGGCCTCCTCCAGTGAGTCTTTGCTGGAGGCGAAGTTTGGCGAGGAAACTCCTCGATCTAGCGGAAGCGGCACTAATCATTCCGGAGCCACGATTTCCACCCCTCCGGCGACCCGCGAATCAGCCGTGGATCAAACCGCGACACGACGCTTTCTGGTCTTCGCGGCGGTGGTGTTTATCGGCGCCTCGGTGCTCATTTACCGGCACCGCGCCGCGCTCATCGGGCCGCGCCTGCGTCATTTCGACCTGGCTCGCACCCAGCCGCGCCACGTGCTGGTGCTCTTTGTTTCACCGGAAGATCACATTGATGGCAAAACGCGTCTTGTGGAAGGTACTGAAGATAGTGCGGGCCAATGGACGTTGGATAGCCAGCCATACTTGACACAAGCGGAACTCGCGGTAGCCAGCGTCCCGGCAGCGCGGGTGAAACTGGCAATCAACCAAGTACCAAAAGGAGTTCGCTGGCCCTGGCAGCAAACCTTGCGCGCCATTGAGCCACACCTTCGCCATGACACTCTCCGCGAAATCTGGCTGCTTGGTTCCTCTGGAAAACACGGTTCTTACCGGGAGTTGGATCGCCTGGAAAAGCTGCTGGGCGCGGTTCTGGGCAAATCGGTAGAAATCCGCCGGGATGGCCGGGATTTCGTGCCGGCTAACCAGAAGGCCGATTACGCCGGCTGCGATTTCGAGGAATATGATACTGTGGTCGGTCGGCTGGGCGATTTGGTCCGTCACTTGACCGGCACCGGGGGTTGGAAGCCACGCGACTTGGCGATTGACATCACGTCCGGCCAGAAGACCGCAAGCATCGCGGCGGCCTCGGCGACTCTCAACTCGGAGGTGGTTTTTCAATATGTCCAAACCAACCATCCTATTGACGTCTTGACCTACGATGTCACTTACACCAGCGAGCCCCGCGCTCATTGAATCACCATCCTCGTCGCGATGCGGCCTTTCTCCCATCTCGCCCGCTTCGCCTGGCGGCGTCACCGCCTTACCCTGCTGATATTTCTCGCGGGTCTGGCAGTCTCCGGGTGGTGGTTCCAGCCGTTCAGCTCCCGGTTTCGCAAGGAAGCTTGGGAGCAACTCGACCCGGTGTTCAGCGCAGCCACATTTTTCGTGGCGGTCGTGATTTGGCTTGGCGAGTTGCGTCAAACTTGGGAAGTGGGCCTGCCGAAAAAGCTGAACGTCTA
>CAZMLP010000993.1:0-3019 GCA_964566745.1 uncultured Verrucomicrobiota bacterium
CTCGGACTGAAACACGACCTTGCGATTCGGGTCGATCAGGGCGAGGTATCCATGGGCGAGAATCTTCGTCCGTTTGATTCCCTCGCCGACGCGGGTCAGCGTGTTGACGAGATAACCGACATACCAGGCGCCAATCGTTTCCCCGGCGTCATTCAAAATCGGTTCGTAGCCTGTCAAATAGGACCGCCCAAGAATGTCCACGACGCCATAAAACGGCTTGCCCTGGCGCATGGCGGCGATGGCCCGGCCATTTGGGTCAAGCACCGTGCCCACCGCCCGCGAGCCGTCCGTCTTCTCGACGTTGGTGCAAACGCGCACGAAATCGTCCCCGCTTTTGACAAAGATCGTGGCGGTGCCGCCCATTAGTTGCTTCACGTCATCCACCAGGCCGAACCAGTTGGCCATTGGCTGGTTGCCCAAATAGAGACCGGGCACAACACGCCCCTCGACCGTTGCTTGACCTCGAATGGAAGGACGACCGAGCGCCAAGCCGTGGCTTTTCAAGACGTTCATGGAGGCATTACAGAGGTCCATGTAAAGCGAGTTGGCCGTGAGCAACTCCTCGCGCACTTGGTAGATGCGGTCCTCCACGCGTTGCCGGGCACCCTCGGCGATCTGCGAGCGCAGGTCGCGGTAGCCGTAGAAGAGCGCGACGGCAAGCAATGCGCTGACAACGGCAAACCAGAGCCCGACCTTCAAACGCAACGTGGAATGAATCTTCATGGTGTCATTTCAGCCGGAACGACCGGATAGCCGGTTCCTAGTCTTATCGGCGCCACGAGTGAAAGTCGAGAGTCGCCGCTCTCATTTCCGCTTGAAACCGTCGCCCGGTTTCGTACCTTCGCGGCGATGGAATCGCAAATCGCGCAATACATTCCGGTGATGATGCTCGGCCTCTTGGCGGTCGTCTTTGCCTTTGGCACGCTCATCGCCTCGGTCGCGTTCGGCAAACTCGGCCGTCGCACCGCTGTCAAGGACATCGCCTATGAGTGCGGCATGCTGCCAGTGGGGGAGGGAAGCGCTCGCCTTTCCGTGAAGTTTTACCTCGTGGCGATGCTTTTCATCCTGTTTGATATCGAGGTGGTGTTCCTTTACCCGTGGGCAGTGGTGTACAAGGCAATGCTCCAGACCCACGCCGGCCTGATCTTCGGCTCAATGATCTCGTTCCTTGGGATACTTTTTGTGGGCTACATTTACGCGCTCAAGAAACACGCCTTTGACTGGAAGGGTTGACGGTCTGCAAGCCCGGCGGAGCAAAGCATTCTGCCGGCTTCAACTTCGGCGCGGTCCAACGGTTCAGACCAGTTTCCATTCTTGGAAGAGCGAGCGAACCTCGCTAACAACCTGCTGGTAAGTCTTTTTTGTCTCCTCGGAGAGCAGGCATTTCGTCGCGCCCACAGGCAAACCACGCGCTTCCATGGCCGCGGCGACGTCGAGCGGGAACGCCACTTTCCCGATCAATTTCGCCAGCCCGCTCAATTGCGCGGTGAGTCGCGCGGTCTCCGGCGCATTATTTGCGCCCACACTGTTGTAGATCGCGACCACCAACTCCGGAACGACGTTCGCCAAGCCACTAACGCAACCTTTCACGCCCATCGCCATCGCGGCGGCCAGGTTTGTGTCCGCGCCGGTGAACACCACAAAATTATGCGCGCGGCCAAGCTTCACCAGTTCCTCGTGGTAACCGAACTCCGCGCCGCTCTGCTTGATCCCGGCCAGTGGAATGCGGGTGGCCACGGAAGCCACGGTCTCGGGATTGATGCGAATGCCCGTGCGCTCGGGGAAATTGTACAGCCACAGCGGCAGGCCAACCGCCTCGCCGACGCGGACGAAGTATTCCGCCACGTCCGCCTGAGCCATCGGGAAGAAATAGGGCGGCAACAGCACGACTGCCGGACAACCGGACTCTTTCGCGGCGTGGCCTAGCTCGACGGCAACGCCCGGCCGGATATCGCTGATGTTCGCGATCACCGGCAACCCGCCGCCGTCCGCGACCGCCCGGGCGAGCAATTCCTTGCGCGTGGAGATATCCAGGTGAAGAAACTCGCCGGTGCTGCCCAGCGCCATGATCCCATGCGTGCCGCCACGACGAACGAGCGCCAGAATCGTGGTCAATTCATTGGTCAACAACCGTCCTCCCGGGTCGGTGGGCGACCAGAGCGCGGCAAAAACTCCATCACGGCGAGGCATCATGCGGCGGGAAGCCTAGAGAAAGAGATTGTCTGTCTCAAAGCCAATTCTCCGCCTATTTGTGTGTCAGACCATAAAGTATTCCGACGGCGATGAGGCCGGCGAGGATCGCGAAGAAGATCTTCACCCAGCTCAGCGGGTGTTTGCCGGCGATTGAACCGGTGAAGCCGTTGACCACCACTTGATACGCCGTGCGACCGTAGTCGTAGGTGAGCAGCCAGAGCGGCACGAGGATGTGCTTGAAGGTTTGGCCGGAGTAGTCGGGATACACCTGCAAGTTCCGGTGGGTGTCGCCCGGCACTTGGGAGGCGCACAGCGAGCGGAGTTTGGAGTCCATTTGATTGCGCGAGCGCTGGGCCGCTTGCACCAGGTCGATTTGGTAACGCTCGACCACCCAGCCTGACAGAAACCCGGGCTGGTAGGGCACCAATTGCTTGGTTGGGAACGGCTCCACCTTTCGCAGCATGTCCTCTTGAACACCCTTGGAGGCGGGCACCAATTCGTCATCAAAGAAATGATCGAGCGAGCCGCTGCTTGGCACCCAGCGGACCTTTTGCACCTGGCGGGTCTGGCGCTGGCCATTGGAGTCAGTGTAGGTCTCTGTCTCGTAATAATAATAGCCGCTCTCCGCCGTCCAATCCGCGTGGACTTGCGCGTCAAAGGTCCAGTAAGGGATATACAGGCCATGCACGCGATCCGTCATCGCTTTGGTCTTGAGCTTGTTTGGCGCAAACCAGCGGGTGCGGTACCATTGACGGATCGAGTCGCGGACCTGCGCCTCGGAGAGCTTCATTTGCAAGAGACTCTCCGGGCTGAACGCCTCCTTGAT
>CAZMLP010000994.1:0-3394 GCA_964566745.1 uncultured Verrucomicrobiota bacterium
CACCGGGCGTTTGCTGCAGCGGACGAGCACTCGCAACCGCGTGCTGGCGGCCAAGCCAGCCAACGCGGAGACACGTGTCGCGGCCATTATGAAAGGATTGCCCGTGCCGAATGACGCGTTGCAACGGCTGATCGACCAGCGGCGCGCCAGCTATGATGGCGCCAAGGGGTCGCCTGAGAAGGGCGGCGAGATTTTCACGCGCAACTGCCGCGTTTGCCATCAACTGGACGGGCAGGGGGCGCTGGTTGGCCCGCAACTGGATGGCATCGGCAATCGCGGTCTCGACCGGATCGTGGAAGATGTGCTCGACCCGAACCGCAATGTGGATCGCGCGTTTCGCACTACACTCTTCACGATGCAGGATGGCGACGTGACCAGCGGCCTGTTCCGGCGCGAGGAGGGTGAGATGCTGGTCATTGCCGACTCGACTGGCAAGGAGTCCTCGATTCCGAAGAAACAAGTGAAGAGCCAGCGGGAGTCGGAAACATCGCTGATGCCGGAGAATTTTGGTGACACGATCTCCGCCGAGGATTTTCAGAACTTGATGGCGTTTCTCTTGAGCAAGCGCGGGACGCCGGCGCCGAAATAAAAACGGGAAAATACTCTCGCAGCGGATTGAGCCCCAGTCCGAAAGGTTGCGGAAGCTCGGCTGGCCGGAGTTTTCCAAAATCCCCGACCATAATCCCGAATGTTCCTGCCAACCATGCGACTCATTCGGCTAGCCTTGCTGTTTATGGTGGCTCTTGAAGTCTTCAATGTATTCGCCGCCGAGGCTCCAAGAGTGGTCGAGATCTGGCCCGGCAAGGCTCCAGAAGAGACGAACAGTATCGGCCCGGAAAGAATCAGGATGTCGCCACGATTGGGGCGGGAAAAAGTGGAGGTGACGGAACCGACGCGGTTGTTGACCGCCGTCTCCAAGCCGTCGCTGACGATTTATCGGGCGCCCAAGGAAAGAGAGACCGGCGCGGCCATCGTGATATGCCCGGGCGGCGGTTATTGGGACTTGTATTGGGAACTGGAGGGCGAGGAGGTCGCGGCGTGGCTGAACTCGCTCGGTGTGACGGGGATCATTCTCAAGTATCGGGTGCCGCGCCGCCCGGACGAGCCGGAAAGGATGCCCGCGAGACGGCCCTTGCAGGACGCGCAGCGCGGCTTGAGTGTGGCGCGGTTCAAGGCGGCGGAGTGGGGGATTGATCCAAAACGCATCGGAATCATGGGGTTTTCGGCGGGCGGACATTTGGCCATCGCCAGCGCCACGAGCTTCCAGAAACGAACCTACGAGCCGGTGGATGAGGTTGACCAGGTGAGTTGCCGCCCGGATCTCGCGGTGCTGGTGTATCCGGGGTATTTGAAAGAAAAGGACAAGGATGAGGTGGCGCCGTGGTTGCATATCGTGCCCGGAACGCCGCCGGTCTTCCTTGCGCATGGTGGCGAGGACATCATCAGCACGCCGGATCACAGTGCATTGATGTATCTCGCGCTGAAGAAAGCGGGAATCCCGGCGGAACTGCACATTTATGGCGGAGCGACACATGATTTCGGTGTGCGTCCCAATGACAATCCCTCCTCGACTTGGACCAACGCGTGCGCGCGGTGGCTGAAGCAGCAGGGATTTTTAAGCCGCGCGCCTTAATGCGGCGATTCGCGGCTGGGATTACAAGCCGCCAAACAATCGCAGGAAATTTTGCTCTGTCCGTGCCGCTAGCGACTCTACCGGTTCGCCCAGAAAATCCGCGAGGAACTGATAAACCGCGCCAAGATTTGCGGGGTGATTCAGCGGTTTGCCCGTTTTTGAATCGGTGAGCGGGTGCGTGTTTCGTTCGGGTGGCAATGATTGGTCCGGCGCGTCCGTCTCAATCAACAGGCGCTCCGGCGGCACATGACGAAACGTCTCACGCTGGCGGGCCTTGCGTTCGTTGGCAAAGTAGCCTGGGAAACTGAAATACGCCCCCAGCTTGGCGAGTGGCGCGATCATCTCGGGCGGGCCGCCGTAACTGTGCAGGAGAAACCCGCGCGCCGGACGCGGCTCCGAGCGAAGCAAATCGTGCAGTCGTCCCCAGGCCTGCAAACAATGAATGCTCACGGGAAGATCCCGCTCGGCTGCCAATCGCAATTGGGTGACGAACACCTCCTCCTGGCCCTCGTAGGCGAGGTCGGGTTTCCAGCGATCCAGACCAATCTCCCCAATGGCGGAGGGAATTTGATCGAGAAGTTTCCGCAGGTTGGCGAGCCATTCCGAGGTCCGTTCGCCAATGTACCACGGATGATAACCAAAGCTTGGCAGCACTTCTGGATGGGTCTTGGCCAAGGCAATTACTTGCGGCCAATCCTCCTCGCAGGCGCCATTCACCACCATTCGCGCCACGCCCGCTGCCGCACTAGCCGCCACCAGTTCCGCTTGAGCGCCGTTGAAGCGCCCGTCCTGCAGGTGATTATGGGCGTCGTATAGTTTCAACACGGTGCCGCGCCCGCGGCCTCAATACCATTTACGCAGCCGCACCTCGATGCCCAAATCAGTTCCGATCAGTTGTTTCATTTGATTTGCGGTGGGAGTGGCTTGGGCGGCGGTTGCGGTGGGGCTGGCGTAATGATAAGGATAGACGATGCGCGGCTTGAACTGGCGCGCGGCGTCCGCGGCCTTGGCGGCGCTCATGGTGAATTGGGCGTAAGCGGGCAGAAAGGCGACGTCGATGCCGCTCAATGCTCGCATTTCTGGTATGTCATCGGTGTCCCCGGCGAAATAGAAGCGCCGCCCGCCAATGGTCAGGACATAACCGTTCCCAACGCCCTTGGGATGGTTGCCGGACGTGAAATTATAGCTGGGGATGGCGTCGATGGTGATGCCGGGCACATTCGTGGTTGAACCGTTGATCATGACCTGCGAGTTCGTCTTCAGACTCGTGGGAAGGGAGGACTGCACGTTGGCCGGCGCCAGAATGAGAACCTTGGTTCCCTTAATCCCGGTGATGGTCGCCGAGTCGAAATGGTCACCGTGGCTGTGCGTCACCAACACCAAATCCGCGCGAGGCAGGCCAGCGTAGGCCGAGGCGCCATTTACCGGGTCCACGTAGATTGTGTACCCTTTCCAGGCAAGCACCGTCGAGGCATGATGAACGGGATGGATGGCAACCACACCATCGTCGGTCGGAACGAGATCGCCACTTACCACATTGGTGGCGGTCTCCAGAGTGGCCCGATACGCGCGGGAAATGAGGTAAGGCGCGGCGGAGTCGGTGAACTGGTTCACCCCGCCACTGCCGAAATAGACCAACGGTTCCCACTGGAACAGGTTTGTCGAAACTTCGACGCGATACCGGTTTGCCGGCGGGCTGTTAAAGTTTAACGCGACCTCGCGATTGGTAAGAACGCGAATGGTGGTGAACTGCGGATCGTT
>CAZMLP010000995.1:0-2438 GCA_964566745.1 uncultured Verrucomicrobiota bacterium
CCGGTGATGCCAATACGATTCCGGTCCACCTCGGGCAACGAGGCAAGCAGCGAATGGCCACGGATCACCGCCGCCACCGCGTGATAAGTCCACATCTCGCGAACCTCGCCATCGGAGAAATTTTTGAACTTGGTGGCGTCGCTCTGGTCGGGTGCGCCATCGGCCATGTGCTTGCCGTCCGGTCCCTGCCCCGAGGTGTCCATCGCCAGTGCCACGTATCCCTGTTTCGCCCAATGCTCGGCCCACTCTTTGAATGCCTTGCCGCCTCCACCATGCACCAGCACCATCGCGGGATGCACGC
Source organism: uncultured Verrucomicrobiota bacterium (assembly GCA_964566745.1). GTDB lineage: Bacteria > Verrucomicrobiota > Verrucomicrobiia > Limisphaerales > CAZMLP01 > CAZMLP01. Next base: position 302 of record CAZMLP010000995.1, read on the forward strand.
CGCCATCCACTGGCCGGCCAAGATAGGCGAACACTCGTGTCGGTTTGCCCGCCACCGGCTCGCCCTCATAATATAGAGCCTGGGTTAACCCTTGCCGCTCGCCCCATACCACTGTTGGCGACTGCTTCAAAGCCGTCATGTCCCACGGACCGGTGTCGCGGCGGGAAATTTGCGGGGTGGCGCAACCCGCGAACAAAGCCAGCAGGCCGAGCCATATCCACCGGGGGTGTTTCATGGGCCGACTGTTTCACGTCCGTCGAGGGGCGCTCAACTTTAATTTCACCTTGGTCTAATCAGGTGCCACCGGAGGATAAGCGTTTGGGTCGCCATCCAAGTCAGCCCGGTGCGGTTGATGATCCTTGTTCAAACGCTGCAACTGCGGGTCTTTCCGTCCAAACAAATCAGCGGCGGGTTTCATGTGCGCCACATGCCCGTCGCAAAATAGCACATTAAACACCCCAGTGTGCCGTGCGCGAGCCGACGAGCGAGCTCTCCGCGCTATCCCGGTTTCGAAGTTCAGCTGGTAACCAAGCATTGCCGTCAATCCAAACATCGGGATATCCTGCTCGTCATAAGCGTCCCCCACCGCGATCATATCGCTGGGAAACAAAACCGAGGATTCCGGCGTCGGGAAGCCAGGAAGTTTGGCGTATGTATCGTACGGCCACATGGGCCCCAACCCCACCGTACCGACACCATTCCTATTACCACTCGCGACAACTCCCGCCGAGTTGTAATCATAAGCGCCGATGTTCTGGTAATTGGCAGCGGCACTTCTTTTGAAAGGAAAGCCGGGGCAATCATAGAGCGGTTGGTCGCACATATACTGGTTCCGGTGATTAAGTGGCGTGCTTTGGGTATAAGGCTCAAGCCGGTTAAACCAGAATCCGGTGGTCAGCGTATTATTGGTCTGTTCCCACGAAATCCCTCCGGGGTATCTGGCAAAGTCCTGGACATAGAGGTTCATACCCACCCCCATCTGCCGCTCATTGCTCTTGCACTTGGCCAGATGAGCCAATCCCTTGGCGCGCGTCAATGCCGGCAACAAAAACGCGGCCAGCACAGTAATGATTGAAATCACAACAAGTAATTCAACCAAGGTGAATGCCTGTGGGTGACGCCTTTTCATAAGGGAAGAATGTGTGCCGTCGCTACAACAAACCTGGCCGTTTTGGCAACCCAATGATGATCGCTTGTCGCGCCGGCTTCATTTCCCGGCGCGTCACGTCAAGGAAAACGTGAACCAGGGAGAATAGAGATAACAGAGTGCGATCCCTCTGTTTCCCGTGCGTTCTCCTGTTTAATTCCCCGCTTCTGCCGGCTGCACGATCGCCACGACGCAGCGTTGAGGATCCAGATACTTCCGCGCGACGGCCTTCACCTGTTCCAGAGTCACCGCCTCGTACGCCGCGTCCTCGCGGTCGGCCTGGGCGTAGCCCAACCCGTACAACTCGTCCAGCGCGGTGGACATCGCCAACCCGCCCAACTCCTGCCGGGCGATCTTTCGTTGCCCGATCACCTTGGCCTTGGCGCGGCGCAACTCCGCCTCCGTCAAGCCCTCGGCGCGCAATGTCCCGGCCTCTTTTAAAATCTCGGCCTCGACCTGCGGCGCCTTGTCCCCGGCAGTCCCCGCATAAAACGCGAAGAATCCCGGCGCGAGGCCCAAAAAGTTTTGCGCGCCCACGTAATAGGCCAGGCCCAACTGGTCACGAATGCGGAGGAACAGGCGCGATCCCAAGTCGCTGCACGCCTCCTGCAACAATTCCAGCGCGTAACGATCAGAATCGTCGATGGTGGTGCCCGGAAATCCGGCGACCAGCACGGCCTGTTTTTTGTCGCGCGTCTCGATGACTCGTCGCGGCCCCTTGGCCGGGCCGGTCGCAACAGCACCGCTCGCCAGCGAGGCAGGCAAGGCGCCGCCCGGCGCCCATTTGCCCAGCGCTTGTTCCACACGAGCGCGGACAACCGCTGTCTGGACATCCCCATAGATCGCCAACACACAATTATTTGGCGTCGCCAGTTCGCGGTGCAATTTCCGCAAATCCTCCACTTGCAGCCGCTCGACACTCGCCTCGGCGCCCAGGGTGTCCAGGCCGTAGCCGGTCGCGCCGAACAGGGCCCGCTTCATCGCGCGGCT
>CAZMLP010000996.1:0-5862 GCA_964566745.1 uncultured Verrucomicrobiota bacterium
CGCGCCTGGCGGTTGTCCCGCGCCAGTTGGCGGTAGGCGCGCATCGCTTGCGCGGGCTCGCCCAGCGCCTCCGCGTAGCGCGCGATTTCCCAAAGCAGGCCGGGTTTCTCGTTGGCAAGGCTCAGGGCCTGGTCCCAATACATCGGCACGAGGCGGTCCTCGTGCAACTCGCGGGCGGCGCGCATCCGGTAGAGCGCGATCAGGCCGGGATCGAGAGGCAGCTTCTCCTTGGTCAAAATTTCCTGCAGCTCCGGCCAGCGTTTTTGAAACGCCAGCGCGTCGAGGTAGGGGATCGTCAGGTCCATGGACGTGAACGCGTGCTGGCGGGTGAGCAATTGGAGAATTCGACCGTATTCCTTCTGTTGCAACAACCATCGAACGAGCGTCGTCAGGCTGCTGTCGTCCGCGGGGGTGGACTGGACGGCTTGCGTCACGATTGCCGCCTCGTTTTGCGGGGCGAGGCGGATTTTCAGATTGGCGATGACAAAGCGGTGATCCGGCTGTTTGAGCGGATGTTTTTCGAGGCGGTCCAGACAGCGTTGTTCCTCGGCGGGCGTGAGCGGGACGTTGTTCGCCAGCAACAACAAGGCATCCACACCGGATTGATCCTGACGATCCGCCAAACTGAAAAGAATATCCTTTGCCTGCTGACGTTGCTTGGAGTCCTCCGAGTTCAATAACTGACGGCTCAACAAAAGCAAAGCGTCGCGGTCGTTCGGGTCCAATTGCAACAAGTCCGTGGCGAATTTGATTGCCTGCGGACGCGCGCCACGCGCCTCACTATACGCCGCCGCCAGTCGCAAGGTTTCGGCGGTGACGGGCGGTTGATCCAGCGCGACCTTGAGGTGGTTCTCGACCACGTCAAGCCGGCCCAGGTGTAACGCGGTTTGGAGCATTTCGTTGCGATCCCCGGGCGTGGCCCCGGGACCGGCAAGGAGTTTGTTCCAGAGAATCAAACTGGCGTCGCTGCCGCCTATGCCCAGAAGGCGCGCCATCAACCGGAGCGACCGGGCGTCCGCCGGGGCGAGTTGCACCGCGACTTGGGCGCGTTGCATGGCCTCCTGATATTTGCGCGCGGCGAGCAGTGACTCGCCTTGGGCATCGAGGCGATGCGCCCGCCAAGTCTTCAACCCGTGGTATGCCGGCACTGCGCCAATCGCCACGACCGCCACCAGCGCGAGCAGCCAACGACGGCGGATTTTCTTCCGCCGCTCACCGGTCGCGCTGGCATCAAGCTCGTCGATCATGAATTCACCATTCGTCAGAATAGTTTAATTTACTTCAACCGGGGCTACTTGGCGATGGTGACAGAGGCGCGAGCAAACGCGGCAAAAAGATTCTCCGCAGTGGCTTGATCCGGCACGCCAGTGATGGCCACTTCCAGCATTTGCTGGCCGAATTGCCGGCGACCCGCGCGCACGTCGCCGAGGCGTCGTCGCCAGTCCGGCCCGGTCGAATTGTCATCCACGCGACCGGGCACAACGCGATCCTCCCAGATCGTGAAAAACACGTAAACCGGCCGGTCCCGGCTTTCAAAGAGGTAGGTGTGGATGGGCAATGACGAGGCGCCCGCCGGGAAAGTTTTCAAGCCGTTGTCCGCGACCAATCGCATGCCGGCGGCGGAGAGGCAGAGCTCGGGGTGATGGACTTTCGCCATGCGGGGGGAGATTTGACCCGGCTGCCAGCCAATCAAATAAAATTGCCAGACGCTTTGCTGGCCGCCGACCCAAACGGCGCTCTCGCTCGAATCGCAGCGGAGAATCTGCCGGGTGGTTGCCGGGAGGGGGCGCAGTTGGAAATGATCGGCGGTTTGGGGGAGGCTTACCCGCAAAAGCCCCCTTGAGGGGATGTCTTTCTCGTGGCTGGCATACCAGGCGGCGGTGGCCACCTCGGTCGCCACTAACCAGCCGAGCATCCCGGCGATCCAAGCGGGTGGCAAAAGGCGTGGCTGGCCCGGGGGTGAGGGCGGAGGTGGCGGTGAACCTTGCTGGCGTTCCAAATAACGAGCCAATGCCCACAAGGCGGCAAAGGAGATGATCAGGATGGTAAAGCCGGCGGTGTCATGCCAGCGAAGCAAAGTTTCATTGCCAGACTCGGCGGAAAGGAGGGCCAAGATATACGCCCGGACGAAATTCAACCCCATCGAACACCCGAGCGCGCCCCCAAGAAGAAGCGCTCTCCTTTTCCAAGACAGTTGGTAAAGCCCGCCGAGGAAGATAGCCGCCATCAAGGTGGATTGGAGCGACCTTACCCCACTACAGGCTTCGTCCACGCCGACCGTGCTGTGGGCCAATTCGATGATATTTCCCCGCCGCCAAGCTGGATTTCCGGTCCATCGGATCAACTCTACCGTTAACGCCGCCACGGAGTTCATCATGTTCTGGACCAGTGGTGTTTCCATGAACGACGGCCAAGGCACTGCGACCAAAATGAGCATTACAGGCATCAAAAAATGCCTTGCCCATTTGGAACCGGCGATCACATAGAGGACTTCCAACGACAGGGCCACCACAATGAGAGCGTGTAGCCAGCTAATGGGTCGCCAATCGGGATTTGACTCCTGAATGAGCCTAATCGGGAGAATGGTTAACGATAACGTAACGATTAAGAACGCGTCATTTGCCTTGGGAGATGGGGGAATAGCTTTGGGTCGGGAAGGCCAACGCACCCACAACAGATAGAGGGCCAGGAACGGGACCCCCCACCCATACTGGTACTGCGGATTGATCGTCCATTCGACCCGTAATTGAAGGCAAAGTTGAAGCCAAAGGATGCCGATAGCCAAAAGCGTCCACCATTTTCGAGATGCTGGCTGGCTCAATGGGTTGGCGGCGGAGCATTCCATCGTGCTAACTAGCGAAGGTATCGAAAGTTAGGCGCGTCACTTGAACCGGTCTGAAGCTCGGAGCAACTGCCGAAATTAGCCGTTTTATGGCAGAAAAAACATGCATTTTCGCAAAAACACGGTAGAGTCTTCCGTTTGACATGATGAACCAGTCGTATCGAGTTCTAATGTCGCCGGCTTGGTTGTTGGCCAAGATGCTGTTGGGGCTGATAGTGGCCTTTTCCTGCGGGATTGGCAATGCCGCCACGCCCGGGGACGTGACGCCAGCCGCCGTCGGCCTGCGAATGGACTCGGACGCCAGTGGCGCTATTTCGCTGGCGTTGGAGAACCGCTTCATTGCCGCCCTCAAGGATCTTCCGACTGCCCCCAAATTCCTTACCAACGCTTGCACGGTGCTTGGCCGGTCCGCCGACGGCGCGCTGGTAATCATGGCGGATTGTCTCGATGTGAAGGTCGAGATTCCTGCCTTTGGCGGGTTGAATGTCATCATTCCCCAAGGCAACCGGGGCGATTTGCGTTTGGATGTCGCGGGGGGCCTGTTGGACTTGGTCACCTCCCCGACTAATTCCAAGCCGGTGAGGGTGACATTTATTGACGGGTCAACCGCCCAAGTCAGCCAGGATTCACGCCTGCGCAGTGACATCTATCGGGACCAAAGTTACGCGCTGACCGGGCTTGGCAAGGTGCAGGTAAAGCGGCCGGACGGCGCCGTCGTCGCGTTATCCACCAGCAGCCTGCCCGTGACGGGTGGCCCGGTGGTGGTGGCGTTGGACGCCCAGCCGAACAGCCCGCTGGAGCATCGCCTGCCCACCACCCAATTGCAAATTAGCGGCTCGGTGCCGGGTGATGTGCAAATCAAAGCGGGCAACCAAGTTTACAAGATCGAGCCCGGCCAAACTCAAAAAATTGTGCTGCCCAATGGCACGGAATTGGAATTCTCCCAGGGCTTGGCCGCGGACGGTCTGGCATGGAGTGTGACCAAGGGGGATGTCCGCATGAGCGTCGGGACGAATGGTTCCGTCAAGACGGTTTCCACCACAGGCCAGCGAGGCCGGTTGATTTGGAACAACCAGCCCGGCGGGACTGTGGAGGTCCGCAACACCTCCAGCGAGGGCAATGTGGTGGTGGTGCCGGGGGACAAGGACCCGGTGAGTGTGGAGGCGGGCGGGACGCTGCAAGTGGCGGTGGATCCCCAAGGAAAGGATTTCGCCCTCAACTGGGTGCAGCGCGGGGTCGAGATCGGCGGAGCGGCGGTGCGGTTGCAGTTCGACGCGACGGAGGGATTGATGGCCCTGGCGGGAAACAATCTGCTGGCCAGCGTGAAGACCTTGAAAGGCAATCCCGGCCAGCCCACCGGAACGCTATGGGGCGCGATCAGCCTCAGTCAGGATGGCAAGGGGCTCGTTATCGACGCGTCGAAACGGGATGCCACGGTGGTGTTGAGCGGCTTCAATGGCTGGCAGGCGACGGTGCCGCAAGGCGCGCGACTGGAGATGGTGGTGGATCCCGCGTTGCGGGTCCTGGACATTGCGATGGCGGCCGCCAGCCGGCAAGTGGCGCGGATTGAGATGGCCGACGGCGGCCTGGTCCAGCTCAACAACGGCGCGCGCCTTCGCTACGACATTTATGCCGACCAGAGCTATGCCTTGACCGGGAATGGCCAAGTCGAGGTGCGCCGGGTGGACGGCACCAGCGTTACGTTGACCACGGGCGGATTGCCTATGACCGGCGGCCCGCTGGTGATGGTCAAAGACCCGCAGGGACGCTCGCAAACGGAGCGGTTGACGCCGACCACGGAGTTGCGTGTCAGCGGCACGCTCGGCGGGGCACTGGAGATCAAGGCGGGCGACCAAACTTTCAAGCTCGGACCGGGCGAGTCCCGACGCCTTCAATTACCCAACGGGACTGATTTGGAATTAGCCCAGGACCAGCCACTGGCCGGCCTGAGCTGGACAGTGACGAAAGGAGATGCCCGCCTGATCATCGAGGCGGCGCCTGGCGCGCAAACAATCGCGGAGACGGGCCGCCGGGGTCGCAGCATCTGGGGACAGCCGGAAACCACCAGCGGGATGGTGGTGGAAAACAATTCCGCGGCCGGCAACTGGCTGGCGTTGTCTGCCGGGGGAACGAGCCCCACCGGAGTGGAGCCGGGCGCGGTGGTCGAACTGAGCCGGACGGCGACTGGCGAATACGCGCTGAATTGTAACCGGCGGGGCGCGGGAGAGGGCACGACGAGTCTTCAATTGGCGCCGGACCCGGCGGGCGGCTACCGGGTGCTCGTCAATGGCCAGGTGGTGGCCGGCAACGAGGCATTGAAACGAGCCGGAGGCGTCGCTGGCGAATGGGGCAGGGTGGCCTATGGCAAAGAGGGCCGGGGCGTGCTGATTCAAGCCAGCGGTTCAACTTTGATTGGCGTTCAGGGGATGGAAGACTGGCAAGCGTTCGCGCCACCGGGCGGCCAAGCCGTGGTAACCGTCAATTTTTCCTCCCGCCAGATTGATCTGGCCGCCGCCGCGCGGAACACGACGAACCTGACCGTGAGCGTGCGCGAAGGCTCCATTGCCAAGGTCGGCCCGGCCTCGATGTTGCGTCACGAATTGTTCGCGGACGGCAGTTATCTTTTGACGGGCAAGGGAACAATTGAAGTGCGTCAAAACGGCGGGCAACCATTCGCGTTGGGGGCCAACAGCCTGCCGGTCGCGAGCGGTCCGCTGGCGCTGGTGAAGGACGCTCAAGGCAACCCTCGCCTCACGCGGCTGACACCAACGCTGCCATTAAAAGTCAGCGGCGCCTTGGGCGGCGCGCTGCAAATCTCGGGCGCGGGACCGGCGTTCAAACTGGAGCCGGGCCAGAGCCATCGCGTTCAATTTCCGAACGGGACGGAACTGGAATTGGGCCAAGGCCGGGCGATGGCCGAGTTGAACTGGGCCGTCACGAAAGGCGACGCGCGTCTGAGCGTGGAGTCAATCGGCCGCGTTCAGGCGCTGACGGGCTCCGGCCAGCGCGGTCGGATGATC
>CAZMLP010000997.1:0-2807 GCA_964566745.1 uncultured Verrucomicrobiota bacterium
CAAATGGCTGGACGACCACCAGATCAAGGTCATTTTCGCCGTGCCGGGAATTGTGCTGGCGACGGTGTTCATTACTTTTCCCTTTGTGGCGCGCGAATTGATTCCGGTGATGCAGGCGACCGGCACCGAGCAGGAGGAGGCGGCGCTGAGCCTCGGCGCGAACGGCTGGCAGACGTTCTGGCACGTCACACTGCCGTCAGTGAAGTGGGGCCTGGTGTATGGCATCATCCTCTGCAACGCGCGGGCCATGGGCGAGTTTGGCGCGGTGTCGGTGGTGTCCGGGCACATCGCCGGGCAGACCGAAACAATGCCGCTGCGCGTGGAGAAATTGTACCAAGAATACAACGGCACGGCGGCTTTTGCGGTGGCCAGCCTGCTTGCCATGCTGGCGCTCCTCACCCTGGCCATCAAAACGTTCCTGGAGTGGAAAACCGAGCGCGAGGAGGAACTAGCCCAGCGCGCGGGGGGCGAGATAACCGCGGCGGGCCACTCGGATTTGTGAATTTTCGTCCGGCGTAATGAGCATTGAACTGAAAAACGTCAGCAAGATTTTCGGCGAGGTCGCCGCGGTCAACAACGTCAGCTTTTCCGTGCACGAGGGGGAGTTGGTCGGGCTGCTCGGCCCCAGCGGCGGCGGAAAGACCACCGTGCTGCGGATGATTGCCGGCCTGGAGATGCCCACCAGCGGCGATGTCTTCATTCGCGGCCAGCGAGTGAACGACCTGAAGGTGCAGCAGCGGAACATCGGGTTTGTTTTTCAAAATTACGCGCTCTTCAAGAGCATGAGCGTGTTCAAAAACATCGCCTTCGGCCTGAAGATCAAGAAATGGAGCAAGGCCGACACCGAGGCGCGCGTCGCGGAGTTGGTCAAGCTGTTCGGCCTCGATGGATTGGAAAAGCGCTATCCGCACCAGCTTTCCGGCGGCCAACGCCAGCGGGTGGCCATTGCGCGCGCGCTGGCGCCGAAGCCCACGGTGCTGCTGCTCGACGAGCCGTTCGGCGCGGTCGATGCCAAGATCCGGCAGGAATTGCGCGAGTGGCTGGTGACGCTGCACCACGATTTGAACGTGACGACGGTCTTCGTCACGCATGACCAGGAGGAAGCACTCGAGGTCTCGAACCGGATCGTGATATTCTCGCGCGGCAACCTGGAGCAGATTGGCGCGCCGCGGGATGTCTATGAGCAGCCGGCGAACGAGTTTGTGGCGCGTTTCATCGGTGTCATGAACGTCCTCGAGTTGGAGGTGCGGAACGGCGTCGCGCGCCTGCAGGAGCTGGAGTTTCCCTCGCATGGCCTGGTCGAGGGGCAGCGAATGCGAATTGGTTTCCGCCCGTACGCGGTCCAGCTTTCCACCGACCTTTCACTTTACCGCTATCGAGCCGTGCTGCGGCACGTCTTTTTTCTGGGAGTGTTGTTGCGGCTTGAATTGGAGTTGCCGTCCGGTTTGACGGTGCGCGCCCGCATTACGAAAGAGGAGTTTGCCCAGTTGAACCTTGCCGAGGACAAGGAGGTCTCTTTCCAAATCCGCCAATATCGCGTCCTCTCCGCCGGCGACGCGAAACTCCCGCCCGAGGTCGCGGCCGTGCATCAGGCGCCGCCGAATTTTGGCGAGGGCATCTAAGTTCGCGCCGTCGCTTCCCGCAACCATTGCGCGAGCCGCGCGGTATTGGTGTTCAGGTCGAATTCCTTTTCCACCAAATCGCGTCCGCGCGTCGCGCGCGCGCGCGCCTCCTTCGGGTTGTGCAAACATTCTCGCAGCGCCCGAGTGAGGGATTCCTTTGCCGGCGAGGGAACGAGCCAGCCCGCGCCGGTTTTTTCGAGCAATTGCCGCGCGACTCCGGCGTCACTGGCGATGACGGGCACTTCAAACGACATGGCTTCCAGCAAGACAATGCCAAACGTTTCGAGCCTGGAGGGAAAGGCAAAGAGATCCGCCTGCTCCCAACGCTCGCGCCACGCGTCGCTGTGCGGCGCAATGTCGCGATGCGTAAAAACTCCCGGTGTGGATGGCAGATCCGCTTTCGTCACGAGATGCAGGTCGCACTCGCCCGCGAAGTGCTCGCGAAAACACTCGAGCAACAACCCGCCGCCTTTGCGCCGAAAATCCCCGCCCACGAATAAAATCTGCGGGCGTGCTTTTGAGGGGGGCGCTTCGGTCTTGCGTGGAGGCAAAGCAATGGACGGCGGCAGCAACCGGATTTTTCCCGGCGCGACCGCGTACTCGGCGAGCAAGGATTGCCGCGCGTTTTCGGACCAGGGAAACAAGCCGCGCGCGATCTGAAAAAGACGCCGTTCCCGCCACCGCAAGGGAGCCAACGTCAGCGGGTGAAACCATTTTGTGACGGCATTCGGGGCAAACCAAGGGCCGCGCGCGAGTTGCTCAAAGGTCGCGTCGAGACAGATGAAGGTCGGAATCGTTTCCGCGAGGTCGAGCAACTTGAGGCCGACGCTTTGCGTGTTGATGACCAAGGCGTCGAGCGGTTGACGCGCGCGCAATTCGTCCGCCAACTCGCGTGCCCGGCCGCTGACCGCGAGCCGCCAGCGCGCATTGTGGAAATCGAGTCCCCACCTCCGCAGTCCCGGCACGCTGAAATTGGCGCGGCGTTCGCGAGGCCCGGGCAGGGGGGTGACGTCCAACAAATGCGGCGTGATGCCAAGATCCGGTCGCGCGCGCAGTTCGCGGGCAAAAGCGGGTAGATAGGCCGTGTGCCCCAGCGTGTTTTCGTTGACGAAGGCGACGTGCATTTAATCCGCCAGAATGCGCGCGTAAGCGGCCTGGTAGAGCGGGACAATTTGTCGGGCGCTG
>CAZMLP010000998.1:0-1895 GCA_964566745.1 uncultured Verrucomicrobiota bacterium
GACTCAATCTGCACATCGACTTGCTGGCAGATGCTCAACCGCGTGATGTCCGACTGGTTGATGTGGGCGTTGACGATCATTTCATTCAAATCTGCAATGGTCAGCACCTCGGTGCCGCGGTTGAATCCGCCGGAGCCGGAAACGGCCTGGCCGATCGAGACGGGGCGGGTCAAGACTGTGCAATCGAACGGCGCGACGATTTTGGTCTTGGTCATTTGATCCTCGAGGATGTGCAAATCCTGCTCGGAGCGGGCGAGGGCGTTTTTGGCCAGCTCGTACTCGGTTTTGGTGTCCTCGTACAACTCCGTGGAGATCAATTTTTCATTAAATAGCTGCTTGGCGCGGGCGAACCCGCGGTCGGCTTTCTCCAATTGCAACTTGGCGCGTTCAATGTCGGTCAGGCGGGAGGAGCGCTCCGTCTGCAAATCCTTGTCATCCAAAGTGAACAGCAAGCCGCCCTTTTTTACCCGGTCACCGACGTCCACCGGCAATAGCGCAATGCGGCCATTGATCTCCGGACGCACCGAGACTTGCTCGGCCGGGCCGATGTCTCCCGCCGCGCTGACCGCGAAATGAATGTCGCGATTCTCCACCCGGGCGGTGGTCTGCCGGTTGGCAAGCGGGTCGTCCGAGGCGGCTTGCGGACGCAAATCACGCCATTTGTAAGCGCCATAGGCAATGCCGCCGGCCACCAAAGCCAAAACAATCCAGTTCTTCATTCTGAGAGCGGAACAGCGTAAAGATTCATACGCACACGTTCAATAGCTACCGACAAAAATAAAACCCCCAAGCCGGCCGCAGGCATGGAAGGGGCGTGGTTGATCGGTCCACAAGGAGAGACTCGATCAACCGGCGGAATATTCATGGGGACAACAATCGGCTTTCCATCCGGGAGGGATGCGCTAGGTTCGGCGGAGAGAGATATGGTGCTGATCGTCGATAATTACGACTCGTTCACCTACAACCTGGTCCAGTATCTGGGCGAGTTGGGGGTGGAAATGCAGGTTCACCGCAACGACCAGATCACGCTGGACCAAATCCGCGAGTTGCGCCCCGAGCGCATCCTGATTTCACCGGGACCGTGCTCGCCGAAGGAATCGGGCATGTCCAACGAGATCATCAAGACTTTCGGCCCGCACATCCCGTTATTTGGTGTGTGCCTGGGGCACCAATGCATCGGGCACACATTTGGCGCGCAAGTGGTGGTGAACTACCGGATGATGCACGGCAAAACCTCACCGATCCGTCACAACGGCGAGGATTTGTTCGCGGGCATGCCGAATCCTTTCGCCGCGACCCGTTACCATTCTTTGGTCATCAAGAAAGACACCGTGCCGGATTGTCTGGAGGTCACCGCCGAGACCGATGAGGGCGAGATCATGGGCGTGCGGCATCGCGAGTATCCGATTTGGGGAGTGCAGTTCCATCCGGAAAGCATCCTCACCCAAAACGGGCGGACGATCATGGAGAATTTTTTGAAGCTGGGAAAACGCGAGACAGTGGCGGCGTGAGGCAAGAAGCAGGGGAAGCGGCTCGTCAGAGCCTCGCCCCACCATCGTCGGTCGGTCACGCCATTGACAAAACTGATCTTTCTTGGCGCAAAACGGTCACTTCTTCTCAATGCCTTTTTCCATTAACACCGGCTGCAGTATCTTCCACACGTTTTCCGCGACGAGTTTGTGGCCCTCGGGATTGGGATGAATGCGATCCGGCTGGTTCAAATCCTCGTGGCCGCCGACGCCTTCCAAAAGGAACGGGATCAGGGCGGCTTTGTTCTCGCGGGCGAGTTCGGGAAAAATCTGGCGGAACTTCTGGTTGTAATCCTCGCCCATGTTCGGCGGCATTTGCATGCCGGCGATGACGATCCGCATTACCGGGTTTTTCTGGCGCGCCTT
>CAZMLP010000999.1:0-4313 GCA_964566745.1 uncultured Verrucomicrobiota bacterium
CCGGGCAAACGGGTTGCCGAGGTAAACGTAAATCACGCCGCTCGAGTCGCCGATGAACCCGACAGCGCCCGCCACCTGGTACTGCCCGGTGGGACGGCCGCGGTCGAGCGACATGGGCAAATCGAGCATCTTTTGGAACACTTCGGTCACCGCCCGCGCCAGCAGCGCATCTAAATCAGCGATCATGCTGGCGGTAAATCGGCAATTCACGGCCCGACTTTAACTGAAAAAGCGACCCGCTGGCCCGGCTTCCCGCCCGGTTGACGATTCGGGACACGCGGTTCCCCTCCGGGCGGCCCCGCTCCACCCGGCCAATGCCGCTTCCCCGGGCGCACGCCAGCCATCTTTTCCGGGCGATTTGCCCGGTTATTTTTACCCGTGTTTCCAGTAAACTTTTTTCCCCTCCTGACGATAACAAGCGTGTGCCGAACATGAGTGTTTTGACCGCCACGCCCGCCTGCCCCAAACTGGAACGGGCCCAGATTGACAACCGCGTGCGCGGCTGCGCGCGCCTGCCCTCCCTCGGCAGCATCAACAGCGCCTTGCGCGAGCTCCTTTCCGCCGATCAACGCTATACTGCCCAAATTTCGGAGGTTATCCGCCGTGATCCCAGCCTCACCTCACGACTGTTGCGGCTGGTGAACTCGGTCTATTTCGGCATGAACTCCTCGATTAACAGCATTGAGGAGGCGGTCTTCTATCTGGGCGTCCGCCAGATTCGCCAATTGGCCATGGTGACCCCGGTCATCGAGGATTTTCAAAAGCTCGCCGGCAACACCCCTTTCCGCTGGCGCGAGTTTTGGCAGCACTGCATCGGCGTGGCGATCATGACCCGCGAGGTGATCAGCGCTGTACAAGCCCCCACGGACGAGGCCGACTATGTGGCTGGATTGATCCACGACGTGGGCAAAATCGTCATGGCCTCGACCTTCCCGCAGCATTTCACAGAGATTTACCGTCGCGTGGACGCGGGAGAGCAGGACTTGATGGCGGTGGAATTGGAAGTGCTGGGCATTGACCACTCCGAGTTGGGCGCCATGTATCTCCAGAATCATTTGATGCCGGAGGTGCTGGTGGTTGCCGCCCGGTATCATCATGAGCCCGAGCGGTCCACCACCGCGCCGCAAATCGTCGCTGCCGTGCAAGTGGCCGACCTCCTGGTCCGCCACGCCCAAATCGGCTCCAGCGGCAACAATGAGCCGGTGGCCGCCGAGGATTGGATCAATGCCAGCGGCTGGCCCCAGCTTTTCTCGCACCAGAGCGAGTCGGAGAAAGCCATTGCGCGCGCGAACCTCAAGCGCAGCCTGGAGCGCTTGCCGCTGATTTTGGAAGGCCTGGTTTGATTCGGAATCGCGGCCTGCCGCCGGGATTTGAGAGAACCCCAGGCTTGTCAGGCTAATAACCGGCCGACGCACTCGCTGATGGCTTTGCCGTCCGCGCGCCCGGCGGCCTTGGCCTGCGCCGCCTTCATCACCAAGCCCATCTGTGGTTTGCCCGTTGCGCCCGTCTCTTGGATGGCCGCCTTCACCAGTTGCTCCAGTTCTGCCGGGGTCAACGGCCGCGGCAAATAGGCCTCGATAATTCCAGCCTCCAGCTTTTCCTGCGCCGCCAGGTCAGCCCGGTGGCCCTGCTCGTATTGTGTGATCGAGTCGCGCCGTTTCTTTAACTCCTTCTGCAAGATGGTTATGACCTCGGCGTCACTGAGATTCTCGTTCTTGCGCTCGATCTGCGCGTAGCCGATCGCGGATTTCAAGAGCCGCAACGTGCCGAGCCGCCCGGCGTCGCGGGCCAGCATAGCCGCCTTGATGTCTTGATTGAGCCGTTCGAGCAAGGTCATAAAGGAAAAGGAATGAAAAATTGGTTCGCCACGAAATATGCGCGCCTGACCTCGGGCCGTCAATAAACCCGCAACGTGTCCAGCACCGCCTTGATGCGGGGCACCTCGTGCGTGCGGAACAAATCGGTTTTTCCGAGGCTCGCCAGCACCGCAAAGAACGGTTCCGCGCAGCGCACCTCCTCGCCAAAAAACTCGAATGCGTGCGGCAAGGCATGGCAAACGGGAAAGCCCAGGGTCCGCAGGCGGAACGTGTTCAGAAACACCTTCATTTGGTGCCGCACGCGGATCGCGCTGTCTTGAAGATTCCGATAATAGAAGCCGAGGCCCGGATCGATGATGATTTTGCGCACACCGCGCTTGGTCGCCAACTCGGTCCAGCGACCAAAATAGTCATGCATCGTCGCCACCGGGTCGCCGCTCAAATCAAAATCGCCGACCGCGCGGACATGCTCGCCTTGCACGAAGCACAAAATCACCGCCGCGTCATGTTCGGCGGCGATGGAAAACATCTCCTCCGCGCGCGCGAGGCCGGTCAGGTTCAATACGTTCGCCCCGGCTGCAAGCGTCGCGCGCGCCACCGCTGGCTCATACGTCTCCACGGAGACCAAAACGCCCGCCGCGCGCAACCCGGTAACCACTGGCAGCAAGCGGCTTTGTTGCAGGCCCTCCCCCACTCGCGCCGCTTGCGCCAAGGTGGATTCCGCCCCCACATCCACCAGGTCCGCCCCTTGGGCCGCCAGCACCTGACCGCGTTGAATCGCCGTCTCCGCGGATAAGCAGACACTCTCCCGATACCACGAGTCCGCGGAGAGATTGACCACGCCCATGATGGCGGGGCGCGAGTTGAAATGGAATTTCCGCCCGGCCAGCTCGAACTCCGCCACCCGCGCGGCGGTTGCCGCCTCGTGCTGTTGCCGCAACGCGGCGAGATCCTCCAGGGTCAACATGAGCTGGTTGTATTCAGTATGCGGAACTCAAACGGCGAAACTGCCAATAATAAATGGTGCGCTCGGCGCGAATCGAACGCGCGACCGACTGCTTAGAAGGCAGTTGCTCTATCCAACTGAGCTACGAGCGCATGATAGTGCCCTTCGCGCCTTGACCGGCACGACACATCGTCGTGGCTTGTGGCACGATTCAACCGGAGAGGCAAGCTCGTTCGGAGCTCGTTCGGAGCCTCGGACGACTTGGGTGGAACTTGCCGGGTGAAAACGGCTTTATCCCAGGCACGGAAAATTCCGGGCTGCGCCGGGCATGATCTTTAAACGATTCGGGGAGACCTCCATCCAACAGCCGTGCGAATTACAAACGCGGTTGATTCGCGCTCTCGGCACTCCTTCGGCGAGGGTTTTTCCCCTTTTCGGTCTCTTGGGGGACCCCGACTTGGTTTCCTCCGAGGCGGGGCGAGTCACTCGATCCCCGAGGGTTTTCCCCAAGGGCAGGCGGGGGATTTCATATGGTTGATCCGCGACGGGATTGCGCCGATGGGTGAGGCATGTTCGATAAATCATGCTGGACCGAGGGCGCCTTGACGCGGCGAAGCCCGATGCCTTCTCCACATTTGGCGGCCACGACTCCTCGGGAACCGTGCGCCCCGCGACACCACGGCCTAATTCTGGCCGGAATCTTCGCCAAACTTGCGGCCGCCCGGCTTCCCCTCTCAACTGCCCCCATCCCAACGACCAATTAGATAAATGAAAAACTGGACCATTCGTAAACGGCTGACCCTTGGATTCGCGCTAAATCTCGGCATCTTGGTCATTTTCGCCGCGGCAACCGTGCTATTGCTCCATCGCTTCGCCGGGAATATTCAGGAAATCGCCGAGGACGCTTTGCCGGGCACCGTTGTTTCCGGCCGGCTCTCCATTTGGGCGGCGCAGATCCAACTGAACGTGCTGCTTCACGTTTCTTCCAAGACGCCCGAGGAGAAGCGCCAGTTCGAGGGGGAAATTACGAGCCTTTCCGCGAAGGGCCAAAAGGAAATCGAAAGCTACAACAGAACCGTGTTTCGTGAGGAGGATCGAAAGGCTTTTGAAAGTGTGAAGGCCACCCGGGCCGAATATATCACCGCCCGGACGGCGGTTTTGGAACTAAGCAGGGCGGGGAAGAACGATGAGGCGCTCGAACTTTACAAAACAAAGGCCCGCCCATTGTACGAGGCTTTCCAGAACGCCTGCGAGGGGCTTCTGCGCGAGAATGCGGAGTTTGGAGCCAAAAGCAGCCAGTCCGCCCTCAGCATGGCCAGTCGCGCGAACCTGACGATTGGCGTGGCAACAATTCTCGCTTTGGCGGCAGGAATTGCCGTCGCAGTTTTGATCATTGTCGGTTTGAGCCGGGTGCTGAGCCGGGTGGCGGTGACCTTGGGTGACGGGGCACAACAAGTATCGATTGCCTCCGCGCAGGTGTCCACTGCGAGCCAGTCCCTCGCCGAGGGGGCGAGCGAGCAGGCCGCCGCGCTGGAGGAGTCCAGCGCCTC
>CAZMLP010001000.1:0-5654 GCA_964566745.1 uncultured Verrucomicrobiota bacterium
AAACCACCCCCTGCCGCTGGCGCGCCCGCGCAGACCGTCACCTACCACGAGGCGTGTCACCTCTGCCACGGCCAGAAGATCACCGCGCAGCCTCGCGCGGTGTTGCGCGCGATTCCCGGCCTACAGTTGGTCGAATTGCCGGAAAGCACCTGGTGTTGCGGCAGCGCCGGCATCTACAACATCATTCAGCCGGAGATGGCCAACGATCTCCTCGATCGCAAGCTCAGGCACATCCGTTCCACAGGGGCTTTGACGGTCGCGACGGGCAATCCCGGTTGCCTTCTGCAAATCATCAATGGCGCGCGCGCCGCCGGGATGAATCTGCGGGTGGCGCATCCGATCACGCTGCTGGCGGAGGCATATCGCCGCGGGTAGAATCTCTCTTTGAGCTAATCTTCGAAAAGTACCCAAGGCGGCTCGGCAGGAGCCCCGCTCCAACCGTCGAAGGCTTGTTTCGCAATTTGAATGATTTGGTTCCCTGCTTTGCCGTGATCGACAATGGCTGTCATGCGGAACGGTCGGCGTTGGGTGGGGCAAGGTTCCTGTCGAGCTGCCTTGTCCAATCGGGAATTTTGAGGCGGGCGCGACTTCAATGTCCGGTCGCTCCCGTTCTGTTCGTGCGTGCCGAAAAAGATCTCGGAATTTGTTCCAAGCCTACCGCAACAACTTCCCGTTTTCCTTCAACCAGCGCTCGGCGATCGCATAATCCGGGCAAACCGTTTTCACCTCGCGCCAAAATCGGGACGAGTGGTTCATTTGCCGCAGGTGCATCAGCTCGTGCAGGATGATGTAATCGCGCACGAATTCCGGCGTTTGAATCAATCGCCAGTTCAGCGAGACCGTTCCCCGTTGCGAGCAAGAGCCCCAGCGCGACTTCTGGTTGCGCACAGACACCCGCCGCACGATCAATCCATGCAGGGCGGCTAGTTCCATCACACGCGGCGGCAGCTCGCGGGCAGCCATGCGCCACAGGCGCGCCTCGATCACCCGCCGCAAGTCTGCTGCCGGATCGTCCACGCGAAACGTCATTTCACCCAATCGCAACAAACCAGGCTCATCCACCGTGCCCGGCTGAATGGAAAGCATCTCCCCGCGCAGCATGATCTCCATGCCCGCGCGCCATTCTTTGACTCGCGGCGGTTGGGTTGCCCGCTTTTCAAACTGCCGTTCCAACCATTCGCGCTGGCTCGCGGCAAAGCGCGTCGCCTCGACCATCGACCCGCCGCGCGGAATCGTGACGCGCGCCGCGCCGTCCGCCCGCAATCGCAGCACATAACGGCGGGCGCGCGGGTGTTTCACAAAGACCAGCGGCACCGGACGACCGTTCACGTCGAGGGAATCGGGCGGCGCAGTTCCGCCGGTCAATTTGCGCAAAAAGGAGACCGGCACGCGCCCAATAGAATTGCCTTCGCGCGGTTTGGCAAACCGGGAATCAAAATCGCGCGAAATTAAAGCTACCGCTGTCTCGACGGTCCCTCCGCTTGTATTCTCCGTTGACGTTTGCCGTCTTCCCGCAATCATGGTGGCATGAAACTTACCCGCTCCCTGGCGCCTTGTGCTTTGTTGCTGGCCTTGTCGTCCGCGAATTTGCTTCGCGCCGCCGACGGTTACACGGATACCCCCATGCAGCCGAACGGCAAATGGCACGTTCACGACCCGGCCCGGCCCATCCCGAAAGTCATCACCTCCGGCAAGACGTTCAGTGACATGGCCCCGCCGCCGTCCGACGCCGTGGTCCTCTTCGACGGCACCGATTTCTCCAAGTGGATTGGCGAGAAGGGTGGCGAGGTGAAGTGGAAACTCGAAAACGGCTATATGGAGACGACCAAGACGGGTCGCATCCACACCAAAGACGAGTTTGGCGACTTCCAAATGCATCTGGAGTTCGCGACGCCCTCCAAAGTCGAGGGCAAAGGCCAGGGCCGCGGCAACAACGGCGTGAACATCTACGGCCTCTACGAGATTCAGGTGCTCGACTCTTACAACAACCCGACCTACGCGGACGGCCAGGCCGCTGCTGTGTATGGCCAAACCCCGCCGTTTGTGAATGCTTCCCGTCCTCCGGGCGAATGGCAGACGTATGACATTATCTTTGAGGCGCCGGTCTGGGACGACAGCGGCAAGCTGACCAAGAAGGCGTATGTGACCGTGCTGCACAATGGCGTGGTGGTGCAAAACCACACCGAGTTGTGGGGCGACACCCGCTATCGCGCGGTCGGCAACTATGACAAGCCCCGCCCGGCCCACGGCCCCATCGAGTTGTATGAGCACGGCAACGCCGTTCGCTTCCGCAACATCTGGATTCGCCCGCTCGGCGAGCACGACAAGCCGTAGGCCCTTGGCAGGGGCTGGCCAGCGATGGTCCGCCAAAATCGCAAAAGTGAAATCCCGGTTCAACGCTCGGTTGGGCCGGGATTCTCTTTTTGAAATAACCGAGTGATCGGCGCGCGAATTACCGCAAAAACGCCTCGTGCAAGCCGCCATCCACGGTGATCACCTGGCCGGTGGTCTTGCTGAGGCGCTGGCTCACGAGGAGAAAATACGCCTCGGCTTGGTCCGCCGGTGTGATGGGTGATTTCGTCAGCGTGCGGTCCGCGTAGAACTGCGCGAGCTTCTTCACGAGTGACTCGGTCGCCTCGTCATCCTTGTAGGCGATGTTGTATTTCGCGAGCGAGCCGATCACGCGGTCGCGCGGGAACATCGCCGAGCCTTGCACCACCGTCGCCGGCGCCACGCCGTTCACGCGCACCAGCGGGGCCAGCTCGATGGACAGCTCGCGCACCAGATGGTTCGCCGCCGCCTTCGAGGTGTCGTAGGCGAGGCTGCCTTTTTTCGCGACGACCGCGTTCGCGCTGGTCGTGAGGACGAGTTGGCCGCGCAAGCCCTGCTCTTTCCACGTCCGTGCCGCCTCGTCGGCAACCAGGTAGCTGCCGGTCACGTTGATGTTGAAGGTGAGCGCCCATTTGTCGTCGGGGATGTGGCCCGTGGTGTCGCTCGGCACGAAGATTCCCGCCGTCACGCAGATGGAGTCAAACCCGCCATAAGCGAGCGCGACTTGATCGAGCATTTTGCGAATGCTCGCGCGGTCGGTAATGTTGGCCGACAAGCCGAGCGCGGGACCGCAGTTGGAAATACCGCTGCCCGCGACGCCGATGCCCACACCGTATTTGTCCGTGAGCTCCTTCGCGGTCGCGTTCGCGGCGTCCGCGTTCAGATCGACACAGACAATGTGCGCGCCCTCCTTCACGAGGCGGTGCGCGGTCTCCTTGCCGATGCCTGAGCCGGCGCCGATCACCACGATGACCTGCCGCGCGAGCTCCTTCTCGGCCGGCATGCGCTTGAGCTTCGCCTCTTCCAGGAGCCAGTACTCGATGTCAAACGCCTCTTGCTGCGGCAGCGCGATGTATTTGTCGATTGCCTCCGCGCCGCGCATCACTTCCACCGCGCAGTTGTAAAACTCCGCCGTCACGCGGCTCTCGCTCTTGTCCTTGCCCCACGCCACCATGCCGAGGCCCGGGATCAAAATCACGGTCGGGTTCGGATCGCGCATCGCGGGGGAGTTGGACCGCTTGCAACGCTCGTAATAGGCCGCGTAATCAAGCCGGTATTGCGTGATGCCGGCGGCCAGCTTTTGTTTGAGCGCGGCGGCGTCCTCGGTTTGCGGATCCCACGCGACATAGAGCGGCTTGATCTTGGTGCGCAAGAAGTGATCCGGGCAGGAGGTGCCCAATTCGGCGAGGCGCGGAGCGTCGTGCGAGTTCACGAAGCGCAGGATTTTGTCGTCGTCCTGCACGGTGCCGATGAAGCGCTTCTGCTGGCTGACCTGCCCGCGGAGCCACGGCAGGATCGCCGCGAGCGTCGCGTGGCGTTGCTCGACCGGCAGCGTCTGGTATTTCGCGCCGCCAAACGCCTTCGCGTCGCCCCCTTTCGCGGCGTATTTCGACTCAATGTAAACCGACGCGCGCTCGATAAAATCAAGCGTCACCTCGTAGCACTTCAAATCGTCGTCGTCCCAAGAGATGAACCCGTGCTGGCCCATCATGATCGCCTTCACCTTGGGTTGTTGCTTCACGATTTCCTGCATCGCGAGACCCAGCTCGAAGCCCGGCCGCATCCACTTCACATACGCCATTTCGCCGCCGAAAATCTCGCGGGTCAGCTCCTCGCACCGCGCCGAGGCCGCGATGGCGATGATCGCGTTCGGGTGCATGTGATCGACGTGCTTCGCCGGAATAAACGAGTGCAGTGGCGTGTCAATCGACGAGGCGCGCGGATTCAGGTTGAACGTGCAATGATTGTACATCCCCACCATGTCATCCTCGGCAGGCGCCTTGAGGCCCTTGTCCGCGCGCGCGGCATAGACGCGCTGCAGGTCGATGAGCTTTCCCTGATAGAGGGAGGAGAAATTTTCGCGCGTGCTGGTGCGGAGATCGCCACCCGAGCCCTTCACCCAAAGCACTTCGATGGGCTGGCCGGTGAGCGGGTCGGTTTCCATCAACTTCGAGGAGGTGTTGCCGCCGCCGGTGTTCGTGATGCGCTGGTCCGCGCCGAGGTGGTTCGACCGGGAAACGAGGCGGTCCATGCCGGTCAATTTGGCGGCCGCTTCGGGTGTCCAGGAAAAGTTGACGTGTGAAAAAGTCTTCATGCGTTGTCGTTGGCTTGAATGGATTCTAGGAGAAATTCAGTGGCAAAGAATAGTCAGTTTTTTTGGACCGTGCGCGCCGAGCACCAGAATGCGCTCGATGTCGCCCGTGCGGCTCGGCCCGGTGACAAACGAGATCATGCTCGGATAATTGGGGGCGTGCCGTTGTTTCACCAGCGCGAGCGCGGCGGAGAGATCGGGAACCAGTTGCCCGCGTCGCGCCAGCACCACATGGTGCGGCGGCAAAACCGAGAGCGCGCGACCGCCGGAGGACCGGCTCGTCACCAGCACGCTGCCGGTTTGCGCCACCAGGCAATCGCACTCCGTGATGCCCGCGTCGCACGCCTCCAGTGCGTGGCGGTCATACCCGCCGTCGGTGCGGAGAACCGGCAATCCCAATGCCGCCACGGCCTCCTCAGTCAGTTCGCCGCGATGCGTCGCGACCCGTTTCCAGCCCTCGGAATCGCTGATGCGCTTTATGGCCGCCACCGCCTCCTCGCGTGTCGCGTGAAATTGAAAATCCGTCTTCAACTCAAGGGACGCGGCGCGGAACCGCTCGAGTTGTTCTTCAAAATTGTCGCCGCCCGGCGGCAGCCATTGGCGCGCGCCGTCCACCGGTCGGCCGTGGCTGTGATCAGCGGTGGTTTGGCCGCCGCCCTCGTGTCCATGCGCGCCGGGACGCGGCGCGGAGAGCGTCAACGCCTCGCGAATCCGGCCAAGGATTTTTTCGCGCTCGTTCATCGACGGTTCCTCCACCACTCCTTGAACGTTTCTTCTTTGAGCGCGGGCAAATCGCGGGTCGCAGTCCATGGCCGCGCGGGATCGAGCCGCGTGCCAAACACCAGTTTGTGCAACGGCTGGAACAAGCGCGCCACTTCCTTGCCGAATTGATACAAGCCGGGCCGGTTCACCACGAACGCGAACATTTTGTACGCGAGCCGTTCCACTTCGGACGGCTCGCCAACGGAGGCGTTGCGCCGGTTTTGCAGCAGGTGATGATGCAGGTCGATCT
>CAZMLP010001001.1:0-12517 GCA_964566745.1 uncultured Verrucomicrobiota bacterium
AACCGAGCCGCTTTTCATGTTGCCTCGCATGATGCTGGCGCCGCTCCATCCGTGGCGCGCCATCAAAGGCTTGTTCACGGATCCGGCGCCCCAAACCAATTCCCCGGCCAAAGCTCCAGCCGAAAAAGAGCCCGAAAAACCTGACTCCCCATAGCAGTCCGTTAAAAAACTATGGATACCGTCGAAACCCTTCGGGCTGAGGCTATTTTATCTTTGCGCTTTGTCGCTCCTTCTCGGCAGATCGCTGGCGGATATCCTCGTCGTCACTCCGCGCCCAAAGCCAAAATCCCTCTCAGCGGCGGCAGCCAGAGTTTTTTAACGGGCTGACAGGCCGGGTGCCACCGCGAGATCCCTTTCTTTTCACGTCCACGCGGGTTTCAAGTTGAATTCGGGGCGAAATTCGATGAAGAAAGCGGCGGCGCGGGTTGAATGGTCAACGCCAGCGAGTCGCCAAACGATGCAGAATTGGATCATGACCCCGGCGACCGGCGGACGCGAAGTCCGTTTCGTCGGGGACCGGGTGCGCTTCGAATTGTCCGGCAATGGGGGGGAACCGTTGCCGCCTGGCTGGCGGGCTTTCCTTCGCACCAACCTGGGCCGCGCCAAGCAACTTCGCGCGGCCACTATCGAGTCGGTCGCCCGGCGGCGTCCCCACAAGGAAGGTGGCTGGCGCGATGTCCCCATGCAGGCGGCGGGCAGCCGGTGGCAAGTGGAACTGGCCCTGGCGGAGGTGGGCTATTTCAAGGCGAAAGCGTTTGCGGTTGACCCGGCGGGTCGCCAGCACTGGCCTTCCGGCGAGGATTTCGGCCTGAGTGTTCACCCCGACCAGTATCGCTCGAACAACACGATATACTGCGCGTTCACCCGGTTGTTCGGCGAGAGCCGGGCCGCCACGTTGACAAGGGACGAGACGCGTGAAAAGCAATTCAAGGAACTGGACCAGCAGGGTTACACCGTCATTCCGCCCTCGGGCAAGCTACGCGATCTCACCCGGCAGGTGCCGCACATTCTTGGAACGCTGGGTTGCCGCATCATCCAGTTGCTGCCGGTCAACCCAACCCCGACCACCTACGCGCGCATGGGCCGTTTTGGCAGTCCGTACGCTTGCGGGGACATGACAGCCATTGATCCGGGTTTGGTTGAGTTCGACCGGCGGACAACCGGCGTTGACCAGTTTCGCGAGCTTGCCTCCGCCGTCCACGAGCGCGGCGGCCGTTTGTTTCTGGACTTGGTGATCAACCATACTGGATGGGACTCCCCTTTGTTGGACAACCATCCGGAATGGTACTTGCGGACGCCTTACGGCTCGTTTGCCAGCCCCGGCGCCTGGGGGGTCACTTGGGAGGATTTGGTGGAACTGGTCCCGACCTTTCAGGAGCTTTGGGAGGAACTGGCGGAGGTGTTTCTCGTCTGGTGCCGGCGCGGCGTGGACGGCTTCCGGTGCGACGCGGGTTACAAAGTGCCCATGCCGGTGTGGCGCTACATCACCGCGCGAGTTCGCGAGGAGTTTCCCGACGCGTTGTTTTTGCTCGAAGGCCTCGGCGGCGGATGGGTGGACACTCAACTCCTCTTGACGGAGGGGGGCATGCAATGGGCCTACTCGGAGTTGTTCCAGGAGTACTCGGGCGCCCAAGTCTCGGGTTATCTCGATCACGCCTTGAAGCAAAGCGGGCAAACCGGGCTCCTGGTGCATTACAGCGAGACTCATGACAACAACCGGCTGGCCGCGAAAGGCCGCGCTTGGTCGCTGCTGCGGAACCGGCTGAGCGCCCTGACAAGCGTGGCCGGGGGCTACGGCTTCTGTTGCGGAGTGGAATGGCTGGCCAGCGAGAAGATTCTGGTCCACCAAATCGCCGGCCTGTCATGGGGCAGCCCGGAAAATATTGTCCCGGAGCTTGGCCGGTTAAACCATCTGCTGGCGGAGCATCCCTGCTTTTTCGACGGGGCGCAACTGGCGCGGCTCAGCCCGCCTGGCTCAACGGTGTACGCGCTTTCCAGGACCTCCGCCGACGCCCGGCATCGCGTGCTCGTGCTGATCAACACGGATGATCAAAACGTGCAGGAAGCGACCTTAAACATCAGCGATCTCACAGCAAACAAAACCCCGTCAAACGAGTGGACCGATTTGTTGGGACAACCGGCGCCCGTCGCGCGGCTCCTGGGAGAGGGCAAAATCGTTTTCCCGGTTGGACCGGCTGGTGTTTATTGCCTGGCCGATCCTGCCAGCGCCGGCGTTGCTGACCGCAATTACACCCGCCTGCGCGCGCTGGCAGCCTGGGCTCTTCAAGCATTGGCCACCTGTGTGGAGCTTGAGGACATCGGTCCTTATGATTGGCGCGAGCTGGCGGCATTTGTGGAGGAGGATCCGGAACGGTTTCTGGGCTTGTTATCATCATTGTCGCCGCAAGCGACACGGGAGAATCCGCTCGCGGCGTTGCGGGAGGCCGCGAAAAATCCGGGATACCCTGCCGTGGTTGTCTGGGAAGCGGCCGACTCCCGCCGGGTCACAGTGGCGCCCTCCCGGCACTGGCTGCTGGTCCGGGACGCCGTGCCGTTCCGCGCGCGAATTGAGATTGCGTCACCGGTCGAGACGCATTTTCGGGAGTCGGTTCTCGCCGGCCAATTCCATATCGCTTGCTTTCCGCCGCGGCAGGACCGTTGTGACGGCACCCTGGTTTTGGAGCGATTCGGAGCAACCCCGAGTGTGATCGGCGGGCCGTTGCAATTCCACAGCGCCAGCCTTGCGCTGCCGCGACCGTCGATAAGCGAACTGGCGGATGCCCGTGTGCTGCTCACCAACGGCCGCGGCGGCATGGCCCGCCTTTGCGTGGATTTGGGAAAAATCACATCAAAGTACGATTGCGCCTTGGCCGCCAACCTGAATCCCGAGGTGCCGGTGGACCGGCATGTTTTTGTGAAACGCGTGCGTGTATGGGCGCTAGCCAAAGGATTTCTCTCGCCGCTGAACTTGGAAAACCTGGCGTCGTTCTCGGCCGGTCCGCCAGCCCACTGGCAGTTTGTCGTGGCCGCGGGTGATGGGAAGACAGTCACCGTCGAACTGGAGGCATTCATGCCGGATCAGCGCAACGTGACCGTGCTGCGTTTTCGGCGAACGGAGGGGATTGAGGCTGGCTCAGGCACGGCGACCGATGTGCGACTGACGGTTCGGGTCGATATTGAGGACCGGAGTTTTCATTGGGAAACCAAGCGCAACCCGGGTGCTGAGTATCATTTCACGGCGAATCTTCTGCCGCTCACGCCCGGCAACGGATTCGCTTTTCTGCCTGCTCCCGGACGCGAACTGCGGGTTTATGCCGACGCCGGAAAGTTCCATTCGCAACCGGAATGGTGCGAGGGAATTCCCCACCCGGTTGAGCAATCACGCGGGCAGGAGGGAACGGGGGACGCGTTTAGCCCCGGCTGGTTCGAACTGCCACTGGCGGTTGGCGCGGAGGCCAATTTGATTTTGTCCGCCGAGTCCGGCGCGGGAGAAAAGCCTCTGGGCGCCATCGAGTCGGCGCGGGCCAAAGTGGAACTGGGCTCCCGTCATGAAACGGTCGAACAAAGTCTGCGAACCTCGGTGCAAGCCTATGTGGCCCGGCGCGGAACTGGAAAAACCGTCATTGCGGGATATCCTTGGTTCCTGGATTGGGGCCGCGACACCCTGATTTGCGCCCGGGGCTTGCTGGCCGCGGGCATGATCGAGGAGGTGCGACAAATTCTTTTGACCTTTGCGCGTTTTGAATCGAATGGCACGCTCCCGAACTCCATTCATGGCGATGACGCCTCGAACCGGGACACCAGTGACGCGCCGCTCTGGTTCGGAATCGTCTGCGAGGAACTGGCGCAACGCGAATCGGATCACGGCACCTCCCTCTACGAGACCGTGGTCGATCCCGGCTCCGGTCGCAAGCTGCGCGAGGTGCTCCGCTCCATCGCCGTCGGCTATCTTCGTGGAACGCCCAATGGCATTCACGTCGATCCGGTGTCGGCACTGGTCTGGAGTCCGGCCCATTTCACTTGGATGGACACCAATCACCCGGCGGGCACACCGCGCGAAGGGTATCCGGTGGAAATCCAAGCGCTCTGGATTCGGCTGCTCCGGCAATTGGAGCGGTTGCAAGCGCCAGCGGAAACCGAGCCTTGGAACACCTTGGCGCGCCGCGCCGAGGACTCATTAAACCGGCACTTTTGGCTTTCGGAGGCGGGCTACTTCGCGGATGTTCTACTTGCCTCGAGCGGAACCGCCGCCTCCCAAGCCACCGCCGACAACGCGCTACGACCGAACTGCCTGTTCCTGGCAAGCTTGGCCATTATCACCGGAGACCGCGCACAGCAAATGGTTCAAGCGGTCCGCCGTCATCTGGTTATTCCCGGGGCGCTGCGGTCCCTGGCCCCATTGCCGGTATTTCCGCCCCTCCCCATTCACGCCCCGGACGGACGGTTGCTGAACGATCCCGTTCATCCCTATTGGGGCAGCTACCAAGGCGACGAGGACACCCGCCGGAAGCCGTCCTATCACAACGGGACGGCGTGGACCTGGCCATTCCCGGTTTACTGCGAGGCATTGGCCAAAGCGTGGCCGAAAGATGAGCTCGCCGCGCAAACGGTCCGCAGCTACCTCAGCAGCAGCCTGACCTTATTGAACAAAGCTTGTGTCGGTCATTTGCCGGAAATCCTCGATGGTGACCAGCCCCATCAGCCGCGCGGCTGTGATGCCCAAGCTTGGGGCATGACGGAGTTGATACGGGTACTCGTCCGCCATCAAGGTTGACACACGCGTTTCGCCTTTTCCGCCCTTGGGCGAGTCAAACCAGGAGCCAGAATGCAAAACAAAAAAGCCGCCCTTTCGGGCGGCTCAATGAGAACACACTAACAGTAATATTACTTGCGGCGGCGGAGCAACAGAGCGGCCGCGCCCAGAGCGCCGAGGGCGATCGTGGAGGGCTCAGGGATCAAGCTGAAGCTCTTGAAGCCGGTCATGTCCGCAGGAGTGGCGGGCGGGCCGCTAGGACCCTGACCACCCAACGCGGCGATGGTGAACGGATCGGACTTGCCATATTTGCCACCAGCCGCGACAGCCGCGTCAAAGGTGGCACCCTTGGCAACTTCCCAAGCGCGAACTTCCAACGTCGCCGACGCACCAGCCGCAACACCATTGATCACGCGGGTTGAATCAGAGCCGGGATTCCAGTAACCAGCGCCATTGCCGGTACGGAACGGAGCAGCATCACCCTGTTGAACACCGTTGAAGAACAGCGCGGCGACAATGCTCGGACCGGACACTAGAGTCGAGCCACCCACGTCAAAGACAGGGGCGCTCACAGCGGTGCTGTGGTTATTGAAGGCAACTGTGCCTTGCGCTTGAGCCCCGACGGCCGCAGCAACCAAGGCGGTGAGGAATAGGAGTTTTTTCATATTTGGTTCTGTCGTTGTTCCCTGACTAAATCAATTAGTTATTGACCGAGAAATTGCGGACCCAAGTCGCCGCAGCTCCTTTGCGAACCCAGAACGCCTCGGCAACATTGATCACCGGAGCAGGACCACCCCAATCACCGAAGTCATAGGTGAAGGAGTCGTACTTGGCCGTGGTGTTGTTGTACTTGTAGATCGAGTCTTGGTCAGCAATCGGGAAGCCGAGGACCGTGTCAATCGCGCCCTGTTGCGGAACCATGGAGGACTTGATCGAGAAACCCTTCGGAATGTTATTGGTCAAGTTACCTTGAGGAACCTCGCCAACAAAAGTCACCGGAAAGGCCGAAGGAGCTTGAATGAAAGAGCCACCACCCGGAACAAACGGCTCATTGGCGTTACCCCAATCACCGAAGTCTTTGGTGTTGGAGCTGAAACCGGTCGCGCCAAAGGTGTAAACCGTGGTCTGATCCGGCGCGCTCGCAAAAATGGCACCCACCGTGTTGGTGGCGGCATTCAGCGGGTTCGCGACCATCGAGAAACCCTTGGGAACCGTGATGTTAACGTATCCAACAGCGTTGACGGAGTACACCGCCTGGGCAGAAGCACCGGCGACACCCGCGACCGCAACTGCAGCCGTAAGAAGTAGTGTTTTTGTTCTCATTATGTTGCTCTGTTTAGTTCCGTGTGTGGCGTCAATCTCTCAAAGCGCAAGGGGGGTGTCAATAGTTTTTTGAACATTTTTTTGAACACCCTGTCTCAACCTTGCTGGTTTCCTCCGGCAGCGATTCCCATCACGCCCTGCTTCCCTCCGTGATCGGTCCGGATTACTTGCAACTAATGTGTTGCCCCTGAGAGTCATGACGCGATCAGCATGCACAAAAGACGCGACGTTGAAAAGCTTATTTTCCATGTGAATTTCGTTGCAGGCGAACCGGTTGGAGCTTTGCCTTAAATTCCCAGGAACTTCCTTTAGCGTTGGGGCCCTTGCATTCCAAGTTCTTCCGTCAAAAAAGCCCACTTGTCAGCCGCCTCTTCAATAAGCTTCGCGGTCGGTTTGCCCGCCCCGTGACCGGCCTTGGATTCGATGCGAATCAACACCGGCCGGGGCCCGCGTTGAGCCGCCTGGAGAGTGGCCGCGAACTTGAAGCTGTGGGCGGGAACCACCCGGTCGTCATGGTCCGCAGTGGTGATGAGCGTGGCCGGGTAACGAACTCCAGGGCGGATGTTATGCAAGGGGGAGTAAGCATAGAGTGCCTTGAACTCCTCCGCGTTGTCCGCCGAGCCATAGTCCGAAGTCCATGCCCAGCCGATCGTAAACTTATGGAAGCGAAGCATATCCATGACGCCGACGGCAGGCAGCGCGGCCCCAAACAGATCGGGTCGCTGCGTCAAGCAAGCCCCCACCAGCAATCCGCCATTGCTTCCCCCCATTATCGCAAGCTTTTTTGACGAGGTGTAGCCGTTGTGGATTAACCACTCTGCCGCGCCAATAAAATCATCGAACACGTTCTGTTTGCGCAACTTCATCCCGGCTTGATGCCACTCCTCGCCGTATTCTCCCCCGCCCCGCAGGTTGGCCAGCGCATACACTCCGCCCATTTCCATCCAAACCAAATTGGCGACCGAAAAACTCGGTGGCAAACTGATGTCAAAGCCACCGTATCCGTAAAGGAGTGTTGGATTCTTGCCGTTTCGATTAATTCCCTGCTTGAAGGTAATGAACATGGGCACCCGGGTTCCATCCTTGCTGGTGTAGAACACTTGCTCGGTCACGTATTGGGCCGGATCAAAATCCACCTTCGGGGCGCGGAAGACAGAGCTTTGCCCGGTCTTCATATCATAACGGTAAATCGTGCCTGGAGCGGTGAAGCTGGTGAACGAGAAAAAGGTCTCCGTCTCATCGCGTTTGCCGCCGAATCCGCCGACCGAGCCGATGCCCGGCAATTGGACATCCCGCACAAAACGACCGTCCAATCCGAAAATTTTCACCCGGGAATGGGCGTCTTGGAGGTAGTTGGCGATGAATTGCTGGTTCACGGCGCTGACCCCGCGCAACGTCTCCTTTGCCTCCGGAATAATCTCCTTCCAGTTGCTCCGCTCCGGCGCGCGAGTGTCGATGGCGATCACCCGCCCGCGCGGCGCCTGATAATCCGTGCGGAACCAAAACACCGGTCCATCATTGTCGATAAAGCCATAGTCCGCGTCAAAGTCGTCCAGCAACGGCACCACAGGCGCGGCGGGCGTCTGCAAGTCGCGATAATACACCCGGTTTTTCCGGTCGGTGCCCTGGGATATATTGATGATCAAATAACGCCCGTAGTCCGTGACCTCGCCGCCAAAACCCCAATCCTTGTGATCGTCACGATGATAGACCAGCTCGTCCTCCGATTGCGGGGCGCCCAAACGGTGATAATACAGCTTTTGAAAATAATTGACCCCTTTGAGCTGGTTCGTGGCGGCCGGCTCATCATACCGGCTGTAAAAGAATCCCTTGCCATCCTTGGTCCAGGACGCGCCGGAGAATTTGACCCATTTCAAATGGTCCGGGCGGTCTTGCCCGGTGTCCACATCGCGCACTTTCCACTCCTGCCAATCAGAACCTGAGATCGAAAGGCCGTAGGCCATGAGTTTGCCATCCTCGCTCAGGGCGGACCCGCTCATTGCCACCGTGCCATCAGCCGAAAGTTTATTGGGATCGATCACCAGGCGCGGCTCGCCGTCCAGCGTCGCCATGGTGTACAGCACGCTCTGGTTTTGGAGACCGTCATTCTTGACGATGAAATAGCGCCCGCCTTGCTTGAAAGGGACACCGTAGCGCTCGTAATTCCAAAGCTTGGTGAGGCGTTGCTTGATGGCGGCGCGGGCGGGAATTTTCTCGAGGTATCCAAATGTCACGCGGTTTTGGGCCTCGACCCATGCTTTCGTCTCGGCGGAATTGTCGTCCTCCAGCCAGCGATACGGGTCGGGCACTTTGACACCGTGGTAATCGTCCACTTGGCTCACCTTGGCGGTGACGGGATATTTCAAAGAGGCGGTGTGCATGCAACCGGCGGCCAGGGAAAAAGCGGTCAAAACCGCCCATTGAATTCGTTTCATAACATTAAAGGACTCGCGACGTTGGACGAATCACCATCCTTGGAAGAGCCGTCCCTGGCAAGAAATTCGCCCCGCATGCCGCCACGCCAGGCTTGAAATGGCTTGAAAGGCTTGAATTTCCCGTGGGCCGTCCTTCGGTCAACCTCGGGGGGGGGTTGTGGGAAAGTCCTGGTATGGGTCATCCAGTATCCCGCATTTTCTGGAAGGCTTGATTTCCCTTGAATCCCCTTGAAATCCGGGGTGTTCCGCCTCGCACGGTTGACACGCCTGGCCGAATTGCGAGTGACTCCCTCCCCCGCTCCAGCCCCGCGAGGAATTGCCGACAAACCCCTCGCGCGATGCTTTGATTTGGCTTGAATGGCCTTAAATCGCCGCCTCCGATCCGTTCGAGGCTTTTCCTTCCGCCAAAAGCATGCCGGCACATCAATTGTTAGACAGGCAGCACGGCCCGGGCATTCAATCCCAACGCGAGGGTTGGCCAAAGCGTCGCCTCCCGGCCAGAACAACGGCAGCGAGTTAAAAAACGAGAACACCACCGTTTCGCGCAAAACAGCGTGGCGAATTCGCCGCTCCGCGTCCAAAGCCGAAATCTCTCCCGGCGGCGTATCTATATTTAAACGGCCGTCAGAGCAGACCCTGGTAGGCCAGCCAGAGCGCGCGGAAATACCGCATCACCCGGACGGGATCCTGGCTCTCGGGAATCTCCGCGAAACAGAAGCCGCTGAATTGGATCTCGTTCAGGCGGCTCAGCAACCGGCGGAAAGGGTACTCCTCCAAATAGAGGTCCCGCATGTGGACGGAGAAGATCTTGTCCTTTAACAAGTCAAAGTTCGCGTCGAACCCGTCGTCGTCCAGGTCGGACTGGTTGCAATTCCAGCAGACGCCCACCTGCGGGTGGCTGGCGGTGTCCATGATGGTCTTGATATATTTCACCCGCGAGGTGCCGGCGCCATGCACTTCGAGACGAATGACTTGCCCATGATCCCGGGCAAAATCCCCAAGTTCCCGCAAGGAACGACCGATCTGATCGAGGGTCTTCTCGACGGGAACCTCCTTGGGCAGGCCGTTGGGGCGCACTTTCACGCCCGTCGCGCCAACATCCTGGGCGAGCACGATATAGTCCTTGGTCGCCGCAATGTCCTGACGGAGCCTGGCCTGGTCTGGCGTGTGGTAGTCGAACGCGCTCCCCAAGCTCCACAAGCGGACGGGCGAGTCCGCGAAGCGCTGCCGCACCTCGGCACGTTGCGCCGGGGAGAGGTTCACCTCCACTTTGTGGGCGTGCGTGGTCCGCAGTTCCACTCCCTCGAATTTCGCCCCGGCGCAATTCTTGATGATCGTGGGCACGTCCCAATCCTTGGCGATATTGTAGGTTACCGTGCCCAAGTGCATGCGGGATTTGCCAGTCACGAAGGTTCCGGGTTCAGCCGTGGCGGGCGGGGCCATGCCAACGGCGCTGATTCCGAGGGCGGCGGACTTTAGAAAAGAGCGACGGTCGATTTTCATGAGAAAGTTTTCATGGAGAAGACCGGCAGTATAACGAGATCCGCCCTGGCTGGCCATGGATTTTCGCGCCCGCCCCCAAGTGGCCTTGGAACCGCCTTAATTCACCGGGCGGTTACCAGAGCGCGCCAAAAAGCCAAAGCTTTTTGCAAAACAACCCAAGACCTTGCGCTTTCGGCCCTGTTAAGATAATATTTACTCCACCCTGCTTGACCACTATTACAAACTGGCCGATAGTTCGGGTTGTATGTTCGCTGGCGCGCGCGGCATGGCACGACCCCGGTCCCAAGGATTCTCGGTGAAACCGATGGCGTGATGGCACCGGCAAAAAAGATGCATGGCCGAGGCGTTCGGGCGGGATTCGCGCTCGCCATGATTGCCTTGGTCGCGATGGGGAGCCTGCTCCTTCAGAACACATCGCGCCAAATGGAAGCCTCCCGGTGGGTTTCCCACACACATGATGTTATCGACAGGCTCAAGGAACTGGTCGCGTTTCTGAGCGACGCGGAAAACGGCCGCCGCGGTTACATCCTTAGCGGCCAGGATCGCTACATAAAACATTTTGAATCGGCCCGGGAGAACATGTTGCGAATCTACAGCGAGTTGCGACAGTTGACCTCGGACAATCCGCGGCGCGCGGGGGATTATGCCAAACTCAACCCGCTCATTCAAAAGCGGCTGGACATTCTGGCGGAGTCGATCCAGCACCGGCGCGAGCACGGGCTGGACGCGGAGGCGCAAAAAGGTTTCATGGAGCAAGGCCAGGTGGCCATGGAGCCGGTGCGGCAGCTAGTCCGGGAAATAACCGAGGACGAGCAGGCCAAACTGGCGGCCCGGGAGGCAGCGGAACGGAAAAACTCCGAGGGGGCGACGGGGCTCGCCACGCTCGTCTCCGTGGCAAGCCTGGCGGGATTGCTGATCGTTTACCTGGTGCTCTCGCGGGAAATTCGGCAACGGCAGGAGGCGGAGTCTGCCCTGGCGGCGGCCAACGCGGGCCTGGAAGCGCGCGTGCGGGAGCGCACAGCCGAGCTGGCCGGATTGGTGGAGGCGCACAAGGAAGCGGTATGCGAGGTGACGCGGTTGAACGAGGGGTTGGAAATCCGGGTGCAGGAACGAACGGCCGCCTTGTTGGCCACCAACCAGGAGCTGGACGCGTTTTGCTACTCTGTCTCCCACGACTTGCGCGCCCCGCTGCGCCATATCGATGGCTTTGTGGACATGCTGCGCCAGGAAACCAACGGTCATCTCGGCCCGACCGGAGAGCGTTACCTGGGCGTGATCTCCAATTCCGCCCGGCGCATGGGGAACTTGATTGATGATCTGCTGGTCTTTTCCCGCATGGGACGGGCCGAGACGCGCATGGGAAGGGTGGTGACCCGCAAGATGGTGGACGAGGTGATCGCGGAGGTGACCTCCACCGAGACGGGTCGCGTGATCGAGTGGCACATTGGCTCCCTCCCGGAGGTGATGGCGGATCGCAGCATGCTCCAGCAAGTCTGGGTTAACCTGCTGGCCAACGCGGTCAAATATTCCCGCGACCGGAATCCGGCCCGGATTGTGGTTGCCGGGGTGGCCCGGGACGACGAATGGGAATTTTCTGTGAGTGACAACGGGGCGGGTTTTGACATGAAATACGCGGACAAGCTGTTCGGCGTGTTCCAGCGGTTGCATGGCATCGAGGAATTTGAGGGCACTGGCATTGGCCTGGCCAATGTGCGACGCATAGTGACACGGCACGGGGGCCGCACCTGGGCCAACGGGAAAGTGAACGAGGGGGCGACCTTTTATTTCACCCTTCCCAAGGCGGAAAAAACCAAAACATGAAAAACCTGCGCAAGATACTGGTGGTCGAGGACAATCCGAACGATTTGGAGCTGACGCTTTCCGCGCTGGCGCGCAACCGGCTCGCCAACGAGGTGGTGATCGCCCGGGACGGGGAGGAGGCGCTGGACTACCTGTACGGCAGGGGCAAGCACGAGGGGCGGCCGCGGGAGAACCCGCTGGTGGTATTTTTGGATGTCAAGATGCCCAAGGTCGACGGAATGGAGGTGTTGCGGCAATTGAAGGGGGACACGGATTTGAAAATGATCCCGGTGGTGATGCTCACCTCCTCGCGCGAAGAGGTGGACTTGATGAGGAGCTATGAATTGGGCGTGAACGCCTACGTGGTCAAGCCGGTTGGCTTTCAACAATTTGTCGAGGCGATCGCGCACTCCGGCATGTTCTGGGCCGCGCTCAACGAGCCGCCGCCGGAGCGGGGCGCCTGACAGCTTGTCTGGTTTATGTTGCGAATCCTGCACTTGGAAGACAGCCCGCTCGATGCCGAGCTGGTGCATGCCCGGCTGATGGCCGACGGCACGGCCTGCACAGTGCGCCAAGTGGCCAATCGCGAGAGTTTTGTGGCGGCTCTGAACCAGGGGGACTTCGATTTCATTATCTCAGATTTTAGCCTGCCCGGCTTTGACGGCGCCGCGGCGCTTGAGCTCGCGCGCGCGCGATGCCCGGA
>CAZMLP010001002.1:0-3984 GCA_964566745.1 uncultured Verrucomicrobiota bacterium
GCCAGCGCCACCGTGCGGAATAGATAAGTGGCTGAATTCGTGCCGCTCAACTCGTGAACCTCGCCGTCTTTCCATTCGGCGCGCTCCTCCCACTTCAATTTGCCGTCGGCGTAGGTTTTTTTGAGATCGACACCATCCTCGGGGCCGAATTTTTTGTCATACGCCTCTTTGGCCGATGCGGCCGGGAACGGCCCCAGTGCATGCCAGTTTCCGTTGGTGGGGTTGAGGGCGGGAGCCTTGTCCGGCGCCGTGCTCCTCGCCTCGACGCCAAACGTGGTTAATAGA
Organism: uncultured Verrucomicrobiota bacterium; assembly: GCA_964566745.1. Lineage (GTDB taxonomy): Bacteria > Verrucomicrobiota > Verrucomicrobiia > Limisphaerales > CAZMLP01 > CAZMLP01. The sequence continues at coordinate 286 of CAZMLP010001002.1, forward strand.
AAGTCCCCCTTCTCGCCGCGCCCGGATTTCTTGCCCGGCAAACTGTCATCGGGAATCGCCTCCAACCGCACGCCGGTGATGTTTTGCAAGTCGGTGTGGAAAGTGACCTCGTAGCTCTCCTTGGGCGCGTTGGCGCCGCTGGCCAGCAGGGAATTGTCCGCCTGCCTCGTCAGGGTGGCGCCACTCCTGGCGGATTGGCCGACAGGTTCCAGCACCCGCCACGTCTTTACGGATTTCTCTCGCAGCTTGTCCTGCCACTCCTTTTGCGCGGCATCGCGCGCGGCGTGCGCCTCCTCCAGCAGGCTTTTGTCGAGCGATTCCAAGGTTGCCACCTCCTTGTCGAGTTGCGCCATTTTGGCCTCTTGCTCCGCGGTCTTGATGGTCACGCGAGGCACGGGGTTCGGACTGCCATCCAGGCCGCTCTCCGGGATGTTGTTAAAGTAGGCAAAAAACTGATAGTACTCCTTCTGCGAAATCGGGTCGTATTTGTGATCGTGGCACTCGGCGCAGGCGAGGGAGGTGCCTAACCAGACGCGTGCCGCCGTGTCCACGCGACCCACCACATACTTGACCAAATATTCCTCCGGGATCGCCCCACCCTCCGAAGTGGTCATTTCGTTGCGTTGGAAACCGGTGGCGATTTTCTGCTCCAAAGTCGGATTCGGCAACAGGTCGCCCGCCAATTGCTCAATGGTGAACTGGTCGAACGGCTTGTTGTCGTTGAAAGAGTTGATCACGTAATCGCGCCAGCGATACATGTCGCGATGCGCGTCATGATGATATCCCTGCGTGTCCGCGTACCGGGCCAAGTCGAGCCAGAACATTGCCATCCGCTCGCCGTATTCCCTGGATCCCAGCAACCGGTCCACGACTTTCTCATAATCGTTCGTTCCCTTGTCCTTGAGAAAGGCGTCCACGTCCTCGACCTTGGGCGGCACGCCGGTCAGGTCAAAGGTGACCCGGCGAATCAACCGGTTCTTGTCCGCCTCCGGCGAGGGCTTCATGCCGTTGCTTTCCAATTTGCCGAGGATAAAGTTGTCGATCGGGTTGCGCGGCCAGCCTTTTTCCCTCACATCCGGCAACGGCGGCCGCTCAGGCTTCTGGTAAGCCCAATGGCCCTTCCACTCCGCGCCTTGCTGAACCCACCGCCGGAGCGTTTCGATTTGAGCGGAGGACAGCGGCTTGCCACCCTTGGCCGGGGGCATGCGGTCGTCGGCATCGGTCGTGGTAACACGCCGCACCAATTCGCTCTTTGTGGTGTCGTGCGGAATGATCGCGAATGCTCCCGACTTCGCGGCTTTGAACGCTTCCTCTTTCAGATCAAGTCGGAGACCGCCCTTGCGCGCCTTTTGGTCCGGCCCATGGCAGGCGTAGCAATGATCCGAAAGAATCGGCCGAATGTCCCGGTTGTAGTCCACCTTCGCGGCGACTGGCACGTCCGCCCGCGCGGAGACGACCAGAGCCGCCAGCACCGCCAACGCTGTTGTAATCCCGCGCATCATGAGTTTGACATTGCCGTGAACACCCGCGCCCCCGCAGCCGATCCGCCGAAGCGCCGCTTGGCGTCCAAAATTAAACGCGTGGCCAACGGTGTTTATTCGAGCAATGTTTACCGCCTGCGTGGCGAAATGCGCAATCCCCCATTTGTGCGACAGCCGTTTCTGACCCTCTTGCCTCCTTTTACGAGGAGACTGCTGACACGCCCATTTTTCTCAACGCGTGCCCCGTGTGGCTTGCCGCCGTCGCGGCCACCAGTTCCGGGGTTCCGGCCGCCACGATCTGACCGCCGGCCGCGCCGGCCTCCGGCCCCAGGTCCACCACCCAATCGGCCGATTTGATCACGTCGAGATTGTGCTCCACCACCACCACCGAATGGCCCGCCTCGACCAATCGTTGGAACACTTGCAAAAGAATGCGAGTGTCCTCGAAATGAAGCCCGGTGGTCGGTTCGTCGAAGAGAAACAGCGTGTGCCTTGCGTCGGCGGACGGCACTCCAGTCCGGTCGCCGGAAAGCGTGACCGTCGCCTGGCCGCTCAAGGCGAGATGGCTGACCAGCTTCAAACGCTGACTTTCGCCACCGGAGAGCGTGTTAATTGGTTGACCGAGCCGCAAATAACCCAAGCCCACGTCAATCAACCAGCGCAGTTTTTCCACCGCGCGCCGGGCGGGCTTTGAGTCCGGAAACCCTGCCAAAAACTCAATCGCCTCCTCGGCCGCGGCATCCAACAGGTCCGCGATGCTCCAACCGGTCACTCGCGCGGCTGTCCCGGTGACTGCTCCGCCCGGTCGCGGAATTTTTATCTCCAAGATGTGCGCGCGATAACGACGGCCGTTGCAGTCCGGGCAGCGAATGAAGACATCGCTGAGGAATTGCATCTCGATCTTTTCAAAACCCGCGCCCCGGCACCGCTCGCACTGGCCCTGGCCGGAGTTGAAACTGAATGCGCTGGAATTCAAGCCCCGCTGGCGGGCCGGCTCGCTCGCGGCAAAGAAGTCGCGCACATCCTCAAACGCCCCGATGTACACCGCGGGGTTCGAGCGTGGTGTGCGCCCGAGCGGTGATTGGTCAACCAGCACCACTTGTCCGATTCGTTCCCAACCAGTGATTCGGGCGGTCATTCCGCCAGAGCCTTCCTCCGGCTCTTGCTCCGGCGCGGACTCGTTCTCCTCCGCGTCAGGGTTGGGGCTGAAATCGTCGTCTCGAAACCGCAACTTCGATTCGAGAGCGGGCAGCAGAATCTCGCGCATCAACGTGGTTTTGCCCGATCCGCTGACACCGGTGAGCGCGACAAACCGCTGCAACGGAATCTGCGCGGCCAGGTCGTTCAAGTTGTGGCGCGTGGCATGCTCCACCGCAAGCATGCCGAAAGTCTCGCCGTGATTCGGCAATACCGGTCGTCGCGCTGGGATTTCGACTCTTTTCCTTCCCGAGAGATATTGTCCCGTCAGGGAATTCTCCGAGCGCAACACGTCCTTGTACGGGCCTTGAAAAACCAAATGCCCGCCCGATTCGCCGTGCCCCGGGCCAAGATCGATGATCTGGTCCGCCGCGCGCATCACGCTCGCCTCGTGCTCCACCACCACCACGATGTTTCCGGCATCGCGCAGCCGCTCCAGAATTTTCACCAGCTGGTCCGTGTCGCGCGAGTGCAGCCCCACACTTGGCTCGTCCAGCACAAACAACGTGTTCACAAGCCGGCTGCCAAGGCAAGTGGTCAGGCTGACCCGCTCGGTCTCGCCGCCGGAGAGGGTTCGGGTGGGCCGGTCCAACGTCAGATAGCTCAATCCCACCTCGTTCAAGTAGCCGAGCCGTCGCGTGACTTCCTCCAGCGCCAGTCCGAGTGGATCGTTCGGCGTGTGATGCCGCTCGCGTCCAATTTCACTGACAACTCGATATGCCGCTCCCACTGGCAGCAAATAGAACTCGGAGAGGGTCATCGATCCGGGCTTGGCGGTGACTGCCGCGCCGTCCAGCCAATCGGGCGGCACCTCCGCGCGATGGAGCAACGCCTCGGGTTGAAACCGCGCGCCGTGACACTGCGGGCACGTCTGGTAGCTCCGATACCGCGCGAGAAACACGCGGTAGTGCATCTTGTAAGATTTCGATTCCAGCCAGCGGAAATAACCTTTCAGACCATACCATGCCTTGGGCCATTCCTTGTCCGGCGTGGTTCCATAACCTGGGTCCCCGTCGATCAC
>CAZMLP010001003.1:0-2528 GCA_964566745.1 uncultured Verrucomicrobiota bacterium
CTTACCTGGATACGCCGGAGATTGTCCAATTTACAGCGTAATACCGGTCTTCCCTTCATCCGCCGCATTCTGAATCAACAGCGAAGTGCGCGAGGCTAAAAGAATTTCCTCCACCGTCAACGCCGTATCCGTTTTGCCGGCTATACCTTGCAAGAAAGCGTCGAGGTATTCGCCCGGGGCCGTCGCGTCCGGCTCTTTTGGTCGCGCGAAATCCTGCCTGCTGATCTTTCTGGTCGGCGGCCCGCCGCAACACGAGACGTTCGATCCCAAGCCCGGCGCGCCTCCCGAGATACGCGGTCCCTTCGGCTCCATTCCCACGGCGATCCCGGGCATCCGTTTCAGCGAATTGCTGCCCCACACGGCCAGAATCGCGGATCAATTGACCATTATCCGCTCGATGACCACGGATGTGAATGTCCACTCCGGCAGCGGGCATTTCATGCTCACCGGTTACCCGCCGCCGACCACGCAGGCCGAGTCGCCCGCCAGTTCGGCGGATTGGCCGAGCCTTGCGGCGGTGACCGGCGCCCTCAAGCCGAGTGAACGCACCCCGTTTTCGTCTGTGGTTCTGCCGGAACCCATTGTCAACAACCCGAACATTCCGTGGCCCGGCCAGAATGGCGGGCTGATGGGGGCTACGTGGCATCCGCACTTGCTCCGGTGTGATCCCTCCGCGCCTCATTTCCAGATCGAAGGGATGGAGCCGCCGCCAGGACTTACGCCCTTGAGGCTCGATGACCGCCAATCATTACTTTCGCAATTGGACCGGCATTTTCTGCAAAACACCACCAGTGACGCGATCAATGGGTTTGACCGGATGCAACAGCGCGCCTTCGAGGTGGTGCGCTCGGGAGCCACCCGGGCCGCGTTTGAGCTGGATCGCGAGTCCCCGTCATTAAGGGACCGCTATGGCCGTCACAAGTTCGGCCAAAGCCTCCTGCTGGCGCGGCGGCTGATCGAGTCTGGAACGCGACTGGTGCAGGTGAACTGGCCGCGCGAGCCGGGTGACACCACTATTGCCAATCCTGTCTGGGACACCCACAGCAAGAACTCCGAGCGTTGCCGCGACGTCTTGTGCCCGCAATTTGACGGCGCGTTCGCCACCTTGATGGATGACCTCCGCGAGCGTGGTCTGCTGGCCGAGACCTTGGTGGTGGTCCTGGGCGAGTTTGGCCGGTCGCCGAAGATCAATCCGGACGGCGGGCGCGACCATTGGGGGCACTGCTTCTCCGTCGCGCTCGCGGGCACGGGAGTGGCGGGCGGCAGGGTGATTGGCGCCAGTGACAGCATTGGCGGCTATCCGGCGCATCGCCCGGTGCGTCCGCCCGAGTTGACGGCGACAATTTTTCATTTGCTGGGCATCGACCCGGCGGCGGAGTTCATTGATCCCCTCGGTCGCCCGCGCATGGTCACCTCCGGGGCGGTCGCGATGCCTGAATTCACGGGATGATTTTCGAGTCTGTTCTTCGAGTTCAAACCAGAAAGCACTGAATGAGTTTACCGAGCAACCCTCCGGCCGGCGACGGCGTCGCGTGGTGGAAACACCTCAATCGTTATCACTGGTTCGTGCTGCTGGTCGCCGCGCTCGGATGGTTGTTCGATTGCCTTGATCAGCAAATTTTCACGCTTTCCCGCGGCCCAGCGATGAAGGCGCTGCTGCCCGCCGGTGCGGATCCCTTGGTGTGGGGAACGTACGCCACCTCGGTGTTCCTGATCGGCTGGGCCACAGGCGGCTTGTTCTTCGGCGTGCTGGGCGACCGCATTGGCCGGGCGAAGACGATGATGATCACCATCCTCATGTACTCGGTCTGCACCGGGTTGAGCGCCCTGTCGCAATCGTTTTGGGATTTCGCGTTTTACCGGTTTATCACCGGTTTGGGGGTCGGCGGGGAGTTTGCGGTGGGTGTGGCGCTTGTCACCGAAGTGATGCCGACGCCTGCCCGGGCGGGCGCGCTCGGCTTGCTGCAAGCCCTCTCGACGGTTGGCAACGTTTCCGCCGCGTTGCTCGGTTTGGGGATGTCACAACTCGAGGCGCAAAATCTGGTCAAACCGAGCGAATCCTGGCGATATATGTTCCTGATTGGCGCGCTGCCCGCGTTGCTGGCACTCGTCATCCGCGCCCGCCTCAAGGAGCCGGACCGCTGGCTGGAATTGAAGAACTCCGGCGCATTGGCGAAAAGGAAGGCGTTCACTTACGCGGAGCTGTTTGGTCATCCGGTTTGGAGCCGCCGGGCGATTGTCGGGATGTTGCTGGCGTGCGCGGGGATCATTGGCCTTTGGGGCATCGGCTTTTTCACGCCGGAACTGGTGCGCACGGTGTTGAGCAAGTCATTTCGCGCGGAGGGCCTTGCGGAGAAGGAGATTCCCGCCAAGGTCGGCGCTTGGGCGAGTGGCGCGCTCCTGATGCTGCAAGTGGGGGCGTTTTTCGGCATGATGGTGTTCAGCCGGGTGGTGGAATGGATCGGCCGCAAGAAGGCGCTGGCGCTAGGCTATGTGCTGGCTTGCGTGGCGACCATTGCCGCCTTTGG